>CAMDML010000034.1 GCA_945902215.1 Klebsiella pneumoniae
CCTGGAGCAACAAGCGTATTTTTACGCGCATGGGAGATGGTCTGGGCTTGTTGGAGTATTCCTGCGAGGAAAACAACCGGGGCCTGTGGGAAGGAAGGCTTCAGCTGCCTGATTATGAGAACTGGCACACCTACGACGTCGAGGAGTAACTGCGTCGCAAACTGCACCACTGACAAAAGCAAAGGGCGCTCGAAAGCGCCCTTTTTTTATGACCTGGTTTATGACCTGGTTTATGACCTGGCCTTGACTCCGCCTGTTTTGGCGGAGCGTATTTGCCGGGCCTAGATAGCCAGCCGGTTGGTAGCAATACCGATGGTGTCGAGTTCGGCTCCCATCATGTCAGCAATGCCGAGCAGCAGATTGGACGTTGGTTCGTCTTCATTGGCCTTGATGTGCCGATTGCCTTCGAGACGACCACCCGCGCGACCCACCAGCAAGGCGGGTACGTTATGGCGGTCGTGTTCCAGACCATTGCTCATGCCGGCGCCGAAATACAGCAGCGACGAATCCAGCAGGTTGCCGTCACCTTCCGGCGTGGACCTGAGTTTTTCCACAAAATCAGCAAACTTCTGCATCTGATACGTGGTGATGCGGGAATACCTTTCGATGCTCTCTTCGGTATTCTTGTGATGCGTTACATTGTGGTGCGGCTCATTCACGCCGATGTGCGCATAACTGCGGCCAGTCGCCTCGTGCCCAGTCATGAAGCTGAACACGCGGGTCATGTCGCCTTGCCAGGCAAGGTGCATCAGGTCATAGGTCAGCGTCATGTGCTCATCGAAGCTCTCGGGAATACCGACCGGACCATCCGCAGTATTCGCAATCACGCTTGAGCGCGCGGACAATCTCTGGATCTGATCCTCGATGCGGCGGATGTTTGTCATGTATTCGTCAAGCAACGCGCGGTCACCGGCGCCCAACATCCGGTCGAGACGCTTCGATTCATCGAGAATCGAATCAAGCATGCTTTGCTTGGTCTCGAGACGGCGCAGGCGCTGCTCCGCTGAGCCCGGGTCGCCGAACATGCGCTCGAAGGTCGATTGGGGGCTGATAGCAACGGGTAGCGGACTTTCATCGTCGTACCAGGCCATCGTGGCAAAAAACAGGCAAGGATAGTTGTCGCAAGCGCCGGCCGAGGTGCCCATGTCTTCAGTGCCGACTTCAAGGGAGCGAATGGGCGTATCGCCAGCGATGGCGTCAGCGATGTATTGATCGACCGACTTCTTCGATCTGAGCTGGTTAAAATTGCCGTTTTCACTCAGTGGACCTGCGCCATTCAGGAACGCCGAACTGGCACCCATGTGAATGCCGCCCATGTCTTGCCGTCCTTCGGGTGATTTCATACCGCTGATTGTGGTGACGTAGTCCCGGTTGCTTTCAATCGGTTTCATCACACGTTTGAATTCGAAATCCTTGCCTACCTGGTCGGGATGCCAGTCAGCAGGAAAAATGCCATTGGGTACATAAACGCTTCCAAACCGCAGCTTTGCCGCGGCGGCCGTGGCCGATTGCGCCGTTGCAGCTGGCACCATGGCATCGAGCAGTGGCAGCGAAAAAGCCGCGCCCGCGCCTTTCAAAAGGGTCCTGCGACTCAGATGCTTCTTTGTTATAAACATTTTTTATGCTCCGGTGGCTGCTCTTTGTTGGTCAAGCTAGTTTAGTCAGTCTTGATTGGTCACAACGGCATTGATGCCAGAATTGGAACTATTGGTACGCATAAGGAAAGGATAGCTGTCAATGATGCCCAATACAATCGAAAGCAGGCTGTAATCTTGCTTTGCGGAATTCCGGACAATACTCCGGACTACCGGCATATCCCGGGCATCGAGCCCGCGGCCAAGCGCGTAAACCATCATCTTTTCGGTGACAGTGCTGGCAAACAGCTCCGGATCCTTGAGCAAAGCTTCGCGCAAGGCCTGCGGACCGTCTACTGGAGTACCGTCAAGCAAAACGCCGGTCGAGTCGATTTCAAGGCCTTCGCGGGTAGTGGCGCGCCATGAACCATCGACATCGAAATTTTCCAGCGCAAAACCCACCGGATCGATGACGTTGTGGCACGTTGCACAGACCGGGTCAGCGCGATGCACTTCGAGCTGTTCACGTACCGTCGACGGCCGGTCCACCGGAGCGCTCACTTCGAGGGCAGGGACATCTGCCGGTGCCGCAGGTGGCGGGTTATTCCAGAACTCAGTCAGGATGAATTTGCCGCGCATGATGGGTGACGTGCGGCTCGTCGCCGAGGTCAGCGCCAAAATGCTGCCATGGCCGAGCAGTCCCCAACGATTCGGGTCCTCGACATCCACTTTCCGGAAACGGGCTCCCGTGACACCTTCAATGCCGTAGTGCCGCGCCAAGCGTTCATCGACAAAAGTGTAGTTGGCGGACAGTAATTCATGCACAGGGCGGTTTTCCCGCAACACATACGCAAACAGCGCCTCTGTTTCCTGCCGGAAGGCCTTGCGCAGGTTGTCGTCGAAATCCGGGAACATCAGCAGCGCCGGGCGCGCCATCTTTTCCAGGTTGCGTAGCTGCAGCCACTGGCCGACAAAGTTTTCAATGAAGGCATCTGAGCGAGGATCATTCAACATGCGGCTCACTTGTTCCAGGCGCGCTGCGGAGTCCGTAAGTAATCCGCTTTCGGCCTGTTCGAGCAGCTCACCGTCCGGCGCTGAAGACCACAGGAAGAATGACAGCCGTGACGCGAGTGCGACGCCGTCGACTGCGTGATCGGATCCGGGCGCGCCGTCTGGCGCATCTGTTTCGACACGGAACAGAAAAAACGGACTAACAACCATTCTGGCGACAGCCACCCGCATGCCTTGGTCGAAATCGGCGCCACTCGCGCGCTCATCGTTGTAGAACTCCAGCGGTGCAGCGATATCATCTTCGGTTACCGAACGGCGGAAAGCTTGTCGTGCCAAATTCGTCAGAACTTCGCGGGCGCAGGCTTCTTCTTCTGAAACCGCCGCAGGTTTACACACCATGATGCGCTCGCGGGGCGCCATGTTGCTGACGCCGGTCGCGGTATAAGGGCCAGTAACCATGGCTTTTTCCAGGCGTGGCATGCCTGAGGGATTGTGGATTTCCAGCGAATCGCGCTCGGTCGGCTGCCATGAATTCTGCTCAGCGGTAACCCGCTCGCGCCAAGTGAAAACGACCTCATGGGGCCCAGCGGTGACGGGAATTTTCGGCGAAGTCAGCTTTTCATCGACGATCGGGATCACGTCGTTGAAACCCGCCACGCTGACCTTGTGTTGCTCCGCTCCACCGATTTCGCTTGAGTAAACGACGGCACCGTCGACATACACCAGGAATTCATGGGGCCGGTCGTGGCCTTCAATGCCGAAATACCCTTCAGCTACACCCTGCAGCGGACGCGCAGAAAAAACGTACTCGCCATCGGCCGGGAAATAATGTGTCGCGCGCACACCGCCGCGGGTGCCGAGCGGGAATCCGGCAAGGTGTTTTTCCTGCGTGGTGTCGAATGGGATGGTGTAGGTAGTGGCGCTCAGGGATGCATCTGGATTACCCAGCGCGAGATCGGCCACCTTTAATCCTACTGACATGTAACGGTCGAGCAACATGGGTGAAGTGCGCAGCAGTTCGCCGATGTTATCGAAGCCGAAATCGCCACCGTCGCTCGGCAGTAACTCCGTCAGATCAACATCCACACCCAGTAAGTCGCGGATCGCATTAGTGTATTCAGCCCGGTTTAAGCGATGAATGGTGGTTGTGCCGGCATGCGGATTTGCCGCCGCCGCAGCATCCAGTGTGCTCTCGAGGCTTGCCACGAAGCGCGCACGCTCCTCCTGACTTGGTTGGGGCTGATCCCGAGGGGGCATTGCGCGGATTTTCAGTTTGCGCAGGACTTCTTCAAAAACATCCGGGCTTTCCAACACAGCCTCAGGACCCATCCCCTCCAGCGCAAGCTCACCCCTGAACTCGTCGTAGCTGTGACATTCCATGCAATAGGTGTTGAGCATGGGCCACTGGTCCGCCAGCTCATCCGCACTGGCTGTCACCGCCACAGCGGCAAGCCCAACGCCTGTTGCCAAGGCCCACTTCTTCATCATTCTCATTCGGCGTGATCCCGTGACAACTCATTGAGCAGCGCAACCATCTCGGCCGGTTGCGCAAGTGGCTCCTTGAAGAAAAAGCCGGGCGTCGGCTTGGGAGCTTCCATTTTTTCAACGGCTTGCAGCGGGGTCAGGTAGTCCTTGTCCAGAGCATCAAGATCTGCGCCATGGGCAACCAGTGCCCGTACGATGCCGGGGTGCAGCGCTTTTGCCGCAATGTGTAGCGCCGTTTCCTGCTTGGGATCGCGGGCGTTGGCGTCCGCACCTGCCTCAAGCAACACGTTTACGGCATCGAGGGTTTCGCGGTTGGCGCTTTCGCGGAATTCCGGCAGGCCATAACGCGTGTCGTTGGGGCCGCCCGCGACTCCAACGCCTTTGCCGCCGTTGATTACCATCATCAGCGCCGTCCTGCCGACGTTGCCCTTGGGAATAGGGTTCAGATCCGTTTGGTCTATTATCGCCTGCGCGGGCGACCATGCCGTATCGGCGCCGTGCGCCAGCATCAACTTCAGCCCTTCGACGTCTGCGGCAATCGCTGCGCGAAAGAACGGTGTGGAGTTGGCTTCAGAATCGCAGCACATCGACGTGTTATGCATTTGCCCGACGAAGGGCTGGTTCGGATCGGCGCCCGCTTCCAGCAGGACGCGAGTGAGATCCAGTGCACTCAAGGCATTGGGATGGTCCGCGCGGAACACCGTGCCATCGCGCGCACGCCAGTCGGTCGTCGCATCCCGCATTTCTGTAATGAAATACAGGGAGCCGTCATTCGGGTCGGCCCCGCGTTCAAGCAGCCGCGCCGCCGTGTCGAAACGGTCATTGACGATCGCCAGCATCATCGGCGTCGAACTATCGCCGTTCCTGACATTGATATCGGCGTCATTCGCAATCAGAAGACTGATCATGGCTTCATCGCCATTGCGTGCCGCCCAGTGCAGCGCGGCAAAACCGCCAGACGGGAAATCGGCATTTTTGCGCTCGGTCAATTCAGAGACGCGTGCCTGCAGGTTCGGATCGGCCCCGGCATCGAGCAAGACACTGACTACCTCGAGATGGCCTTCTGCCGCCGCCCACATCAGCGCGGTTTGTTGGTCGAGTGCCTCGGTGCCATTCGCATCAGCGCCCGCGTCAAGCAGCACTTTTACGGCCTCAACACTGCCGGATCTGGCGGCTGCCATAAGTGGTGTTTCAGTGGTGAATTGAATGTCTGCAAACCTGGCGCCGCTGGCGAGCAACGCACTGATCATGTCCGCATTGCCGTAACGGCTTGCTTGCAGCAAGGGGGTAATATCGAGGCTATTCGGGATATTCGGATCGGCGCCCGCATCAAGCAGCAGCTGCACCAGTTCCGGGGATGAATTGTATACAGCCCACAGCAGGGGTGTGGTGCCATCAGGTTCGGGAAGATTGACATCGGCGCCTGCCGTGATCAGCTGCCGCGACTGGTCCAGGTTATCCTCACGTGCTGCCCCTGCAATGGTGCCAGATGCGTTGGCCACTTGTGATAACACTGCTGAAAGCACTGTTGATAACACCGTGGTGGAGATCACCCCTAGTGTCACAGTGAATGCTGCTGGAATGGTTCTTTTACCCAAAATGCTCATACGTACAACCCCCCCTTATTATTATTAGTGGCACTCTTTGTTGATGCCAAGGTGTGCAGCCAGACTTGGCCTTGCTGCGGGTAGTGCGACTTACTAAAGCTGGTAATTTCGACTATCCGCGAATGCGGATATACAAACTGGAAATCCCCCTAAAACTATTTCAACTCTTTGAATTCGTGAGTATAAATTCAAAATAAATCTTGTGATTGTAATGCCACAGGAATAGTAGCCGGGCTTGAGCATAAACGGGGCAACAGACGTTGTCCACATCTCATATATATGCCTTGAATTCGACCAGCAGCCTGCCCGGCCCTGTCAGGCAATGGCTGCCAGACCGACCAGTTTCAAGGTCGGCTTGCCCTCTTCCCTGGCAAGGGCCTTGTCCACGGTGAAGGTCGCTTGCCAGTCGTTCAGACCTTCAGGATCTACCAGCACTTGCGCAACGGTCCACAAGCCAGTTTCGTCGTCTTGCGTGATGTAGGTATGTTTGTGGTTGCGCGCTTCAGGATCCAGCGTTATGCGCTCGTGTTCTTGATAATACCCTTCTGCTGCATGCATGAGCTCCTCCACGGCCCAGGGGGACACGAGCGCTGCAGCAGCATCGTATTTACCCGCAGCCAGCGCGCGCAGGAAGTGAAAAATGTCAGTACGGATGAGCGCGGTAAACTCGCGTTTATTTCTGGTAATGTCGATTACTTCCGGCGCTTTGGTGACATCATTTTCGGCAGCTTGCCATGCAGGATTCTTCAGTCTCTCCCATTCATCCAGCAGGCTGCTGTCCGTGCCACGCAGCAGGCCCGCCAGCCAATCCTCTATTTCCTGCACATCCTCGTTTTTAAAGGCGGGCGGCACAGTTTGCGCCAGCACTTTATGGACGCTGGCGATATGCCTTAGCAATACGCCTTCCGAGCGCTCAAGGTCGTAGAGTTTGATATAGCCTGCGAAATCCACATAGTTCTCTACCATCTCCCGCACGATGCTCTTGGGGCGGATGTTTTCCTGCTCCACCCAAGGGTGCATCACGACAAAGGCATTGAAGGTGTTGTAGACAAATTCCCGCTGCGGCTTGGGATACTCCAACTCGTCCAGCTTGGCGATGCGCTCTTCATACTCGATGCCTTGTTGTTTCATCTCCGCCATTTTTTCGGTTTTCAGCGCGTCCAATTGGCGGCGCAAAATAATGTCCGGATTTTCCAGGATGGACTCGATGAGGGTGAGCATGTCCAGCGGATACGTGGGGCTTGCCATGTCCAGCAGCGCCAGCGTATCGAGGAGGTAAAGTGAGAGCGCATGGTTGAGCGAGAAATCCTCTTGAAGATCGATATTCAGGCGCAATTTACCGCTGTTCGCCCGTTCAGATTTTGGAATTATTTCAATGATTTTCCGCTCCAGCAGTGAGCGGAACAGTAGCCAGGCCCGCTTGCGATGCGCTTTCTTCTGTGGCGCGGTTTCATGGCTGTCGGAGATGAGCTGCTGCATCGCGCGGCAACCGTCCCCTGTGCGGCTCAGCACTTGCAGCAACATGCCATGCGTAACTTGAAAGCGCGAGACAAGTGGCTCCGGCGCTGCCGTTTGCAACTTTGCAAAGGTATCCCCGGACCACATCACGAATTTTTCCGGCGGCTTGCGCTTCACCAGCTTTTTCAT
Organism: Klebsiella pneumoniae; assembly: GCA_945902215.1. Classification (GTDB taxonomy): domain Bacteria; phylum Pseudomonadota; class Gammaproteobacteria; order Pseudomonadales; family Pseudohongiellaceae; genus CAILUG01. The sequence goes on from CAMDML010000034.1 coordinate 7,325, forward strand.
TTTCTTGGGATCACCCGCCGCCTTGGCTTCGAGCTTCGCATTCTCAATGACATGCTCAGGCGCCATGCCCACGACATAGCCGATATCGTCAAAGCCCTTGCGTCCCGCGCGCCCGGTGATCTGATGGAAGTCACGCGCTGTCAGGTTGGCGGTTTTTGCTCCGCTGTATTTGCTGAGCTGCGTCAACAACACCGTGCGAATGGGCACATTGACGCCCACGCCGAGGGTGTCCGTACCGCAAATGATTTTTAGCAAGCCCTTTTGCGCGAGCTGCTCCACCAGCACACGGTACTTCGGCAGTAATCCGGCATGGTGAAGGCCGACACCATGACGGAGGAATTTCTTGAAATCCTTGCCATAGGGACTGTTGAATTTCACCCCGATGAGCGCTTCTGCGAGAGCGGCCTTTTCCTCAGCACTACAATAGTTTTGACTCATCAGGTTCTGAGTCGTCTGCGCGGCATCATTCTGGGTGAAGTGCACGACGTAAACGGGCGCTTGCTTCGACTCCACCAAGGCCATCACGGTGGTTTCCAGAGAGGCCTTTTCCTCGTAGCGGAACGTCAATGGCACCGGCCGCGTTACGGACGCCACCACAGTTGTTGCCACGCCAGTCAGCCGTGTCAGCTCCCGCTCAAAGAGTGCCGTAGCGCCGAGCGTGGCGGACATCAGGAGGAAGCGGGATTTGCTCATCGTCAGCAATGGGACTTGCCAGGCCACCCCTCTTGAGTGGTCCGAGTAGTAGTGAAACTCATCCATGATGACCTCATGAAAGGGCGCATCGGCACCTTCTGCCAGAGCGACATTGGCCAAAATTTCCGCCGTGCAGCACAAAATCGGCGCATCCCTGTTCACGGTCGCGTCACCGGTGGCGATGCCGACATTATCCGGGCCGAAATCCCGGCAGAGGGCGAGGAACTTTTCATTCACCAGCGCCTTGATCGGGCAGGTATAGACGCTGCGGTGCCCCCTGGCCATTGATTTGAAATGTAGTGCTGTGGCTACCAGCGATTTCCCCGACCCGGTAGGCGTATTGAGGATGACATTGCCATCCTCAAACAACTCCAGAATGGCTTCTTCCTGAGCCGCATAAAGCGTCAGCTTCCGCTCCGTTACGTAGTCGAGAAAATGGCCCAGCAGTTCGCCCCCTGTGCAAAGGCGGGAAGTGGGAAGACGGCGGAGTAAGGCGTTGTCTGTCATGGAGTTTTTGCAATATGGAATGAAATGGAAGCATAACAGCCCAGCCCCTTGATCTGCGCCTGAATTGTAGCCTCAGCCCCGCGCCTTGGGGCACCCCCCTACCGCCAGTCATGCAACTTCGGTGGGGGCAGCGAAATAGGGATCAAACACCCCTAAACCGCTCGGGCAAATTGGCCCGATTTAGTGTATCGTGCAGCGCCTTTTTGACCCCATTTCATCCCCAGCTTATCGAGAGCGTTATGACTGCTGATTTATCCCTCTACAGAAACATTGGTATTTTCGCCCACGTGGATGCCGGAAAAACCACCACTACGGAACGCATCCTTAAACTCACCGGCCAAATCCACAAAATCGGTGAGGTTCACGATGGTGAAACGACGACCGATTTCATGGTTCAGGAAGCCGAGCGCGGCATCACCATTCAGTCCGCTGCCGTGAGCTGTTTCTGGAAAGGCACCCGTTTGAACGTCATTGATACCCCCGGACACGTCGACTTTACTGTTGAAGTGTATCGCTCGCTGAAAGTCCTCGATGGTGGCATCGGCGTATTTTGTGGTTCTGGTGGCGTTGAGCCGCAGTCCGAAACCAACTGGCGTTACGCGAACGACTCCAAAGTAGCCCGTTTGATTTTCGTAAACAAATTGGACCGTATTGGGGCCGACTTCCTGAAAGTAACAGCCCAAGTGCAAAAAGTATTGGGCGCTAAACCCTTGATCATGACTCTGCCAATCGGCTTTGAAGAGACCTTCGTCGGCGTCGTGGACATCCTGGCTCGTAAAGCCTACATCTGGGACGAAACCGGCCAACCGGAAAACTACAAAGTCACTGACGTACCAGCCGACATGGCTGATGAAGTAGAACTGTACCGCGCCCAGCTGATCGAAACTGCCGTCGAAGTCGATGACGAATCATTGATGAAGTTCCTGGAAGGTGAAGAAATTTCTGAAACAGAAATCAAGCGCTGTATCCGCAAGGGCACGCGCGAACTGGTTTTCTTCCCGACCTACTGCGGCTCCGCGTTCAAAAACAAGGGCATGCAGCTGTTACTGGACGCGGTTGTTGATTATTTGCCGGCGCCACATGAAGTCAATCCACAGCCATTGACCGACGAAGAAGGCCATCCAAACGGTAAATTCGCCCTGGTGTCGCCCACTGAACCCTTCCGCGCCCTGGCATTCAAGATCATGGATGACCGTTTCGGCGCGCTGACGTTCTGTCGTATCTACTCCGGTGAATTGAACAAGGGTGACACTATCCTGAACTCGTTTACCGGCAAAACCGACCGCGTCGGCCGTATGGTTGAGATGCAGGCGAATGATCGTAATGAACTGAGCCATGCTGAAGCGGGCGACATTATCGCCATCGTCGGTTTGAAGAACGTAAAAACCGGGCACACGCTGTGCGACCCGAAACACGAATGTACGCTTGAGGCTATGGTATTCCCCGAGCCGGTAATCTCCATTTCCGTGACGCCAAAAGACCAAGGCTCCACAGAAAAAATGGGTATTGCCATCGGCAAAATGGTTGCAGAAGATCCGACCTTCCATGTTGAAACCGATATTGATTCCGGTGAGATCATCCTGAAAGGGATGGGTGAATTGCACCTGGATATCAAGGTAGACATTCTGAAGCGCACCTACGGCGTTGAATTGATCGTAGGCCAGCCGCAGGTGGCTTACCGCGAAACCATCACCAAGGAAATCGAAGACAGTTATACCCACAAGAAACAATCCGGTGGTTCGGGCCAATACGGCAGGATTGACTACATCATCCGCCCAGGCGAGGCCAACTCCGGCTTCAAGTTTATTTCATCGATTGTGGGCGGCAGCGTTCCCAAGGAATTCCATCCTGCCGTTGAGAAAGGCTTCAGGCTGATGATGCCAACCGGCCCACTGGCGGGCTTCCCGGTATTGGACGTCGAAGTCGATCTGATCGACGGCGCCTTCCACGCCGTTGACTCCTCGGCCATTGCGTTTGAAATCGCGGCCAAAGCTGCTTTCCGTCAAACCATGCCGAAAGCCGGACCGCAACTGCTTGAACCGATCATGAAAGTAGACGTTTATAGTCCGGAAGATCACGTCGGTGACGTCATCGGTGACCTGAACCGTCGTCGCGGCATGATCCTGGATCAGGAAAAGAACATGACCGGTGTGCGGGTCAAAGCGAACGTGCCGCTTGCCGACATGTTTGGTTACATCAGCACCCTGCGCACCATGACCTCAGGTCGCGGCCAGTTCTCAATGGAGTTTTCGCACTACTCGGCATGCCCGAACAATGTCTCTGAAGCGGTTATCGCGAAAGAGAAAGCAAGGAAAGAGGCTCTCAAAAAATAAACCTGAGCTGGCAAGACGAAACTGATGGGGAAATCCAGGACGTTTACTGACTTGCCGCCGCTAGTGGCGACCACACTGTTGTGGTTGTCACTGCTGCTCACTCCTGCGGCTGTCACTGCTGCCACTTACGATGTCCAGAGTCTGGGCGTCCCCCGCTTCGTCTCTACCAACTACATTGACGTTGCAAAGATTTTCGCAATATCGAAATTTCGCTCGGCCTCAGGCCACAATTATTCGGATGATTTTGAATACTGCAGTTCCATGAAGCATTACTTCATGTATCCGAATGCTACTGCGGTTATCCAAGCCCTGGTCGCCGGCACCATTACCCGCATATTCGCCGAATGGGCTGGCACCCAAGTGCAAATCACTTCCGCAGTGCAGCCTGCTTTCACCTTCATTCTCTTTCATGTGGCCTTGGCCCACCCGCTGATTGTTGGCGATTACGTACAAGAGGGCCAAGTGCTGGGGACGCATATTGGCATGCAGACTTTTTCGGATATTGCCGTTGGCGTGAACGTGCCGGGCGGATATCGGCTGGTGTCCTATTTTGAAACGCTGACAGATGCGGGTTTGGCACCGTTCAAAGCGCGCGGCATCGCCGATATTGCGCAATTGATCATACCCAAGGCGGAACGCGATGCGGTTCCCTTCCAATGCAATGGTGAAACCTTCACCAAGGTCACGACCCAGGCCGATTCCGAGTTTGTCAGTCTGAATGGCAGCATGCCGCCAACTGCTGTCGTCAGTGTGATCGGGCCCGTGGAACAACAGCGCATCTCTGCTTCGGTGTCTCCACCCGACAATGTTTACGCCCTGATTGGCAGCTTGTTCATTGCTGCGGTATTTCCGGCCGACCGCGGCGGCAATATCTATTTTCTGCAAAGTTCGGGAGCTTGGGCGCCATTCACCAGTTGTAATGATGCCCGCGCCTACCAGCAAGGGCAGCTATTCACCAACATGGGAGCTATCATCCTTGGCACACCCACAGACCTGAGACGCTATCAGGGTGTGTCTTTGTATGCCGGCTACGGCATTGGCTCCACTTGGGTGACTACCTGCAACAACATGTTTCTCAACAAAAGCTTCACCAAGTTGTATACGCTGCCATAACCTGATCTAAAACCATAAAAATTTCGAGGGGAGCACACCATGGTCATCCAAAGAACGGTCATACAAAAAATGGGCAAGCAAATAATCAGTCCAATTTTATTGGCACTGGGCCTGATGTCATCCAGCGTGTGGGCACAAAATGCCGCTGCTGTCATCGCCGAGGCGGCACGCACCATGGGTGTCGAGGGGCTTGATTCGATCACTTATTACGGCGCCGGCACCAGCTTTGCGCTGGGACAAACAGCAAGCGTGAATGGCCTGCCGCCGCCGCGCAGCAATCTGAGCGATTACCGCCGCACGCTGGATTTTGTCCAACCTGCGGCGACGACTTCCGCGTACACTTTTGCGGCACCAGTTACTGGCGGCCCCGCCAGGTTGGGTGTATTCAATGAGCTTGCCAATGCGGGCTCTGCCAACAACTGGGCACTGCAGATGGAGGTGTGGCTGAGTCCGTGGGGGTTTCTGAAAGGGGCCGCGACGCACAATGCTACTGTAGAGACGCAAACAGCCAACAACCGCACGCTGCAAGTAGTGAGCTGGGAGTCAGCGCTCAAATCTCCCGCCGGCGTGGCTTATAAGCTGGTGGGGTATATCAATGATCAACAACTCGTCGAGCGCGTGGAAACCTGGCTCGAAAATCCGATCTATGGCGACATGCTCGTGCAGGCCAATTACACGCAGTACCGGCGCAATCATGAGGGCTTGATGTATCCAGGCATGGTGATTGAAAGCCGCGGCGGTAATGCGCTATATCCAATCCAGATTTTTGGCGCGCAAGGTAATCCCCCGCAACTGGCGCAATATCTGCAACCCATCCAGTTGCCGGACAGCACCGCGGCTCCTGCTACAGCATCAGCAGCACCAGCGCCTGCAGCACCACAAGCACCTCCTCAAGCACCCCCGCCAGCCAAGGCAGAGCAACTGGCAGAAGGGGTTTATCGTATTACCGGCGGCTATGTAGCAGTGGCTGTGGAATTCAGCGACCACATCCTGCTGTTTGAAGCCGCCGGCCAGAATGAAACCCGGGCGCAGGCGGTGATGGCGGAAGCCAAGCGGGTAATTCCGAACAAACCCATCCGCTATGCCGTGTTGTCGCATCACCATTTCGATCACACCAGTGGCTTGTCGGCGGTGGTGGCCGAAGGCGCCACGATTGTTGCGCATGAAATGGACAAGGAATTTTTTGAGCGCGCGCTGGGCGCACCCCGTACCTTAAAGCCCGATGCGATTTCCGTGTCAGGCAAAACCGCTTTGATTGAAGGTGTGGGCGAGAAGCGGGTGTTTGCCGACGCCATGCATACCGCCGAGCTTTATCACATTCAGGGCTTGCCGCATGCGGAAGACATGCTGGTGATGTATCTGCCCAAGGAGAAGATTGTTGTCTACGCCGATATGTATAACGTTCCCGCCGCGAACAATCCGGTACCAAACCCGCCGGTGGTCGGTACGGTAGTGATGATGGACAATCTCGCCAGGCTGCAACTGGATTTCGATACGCTGGTTTCCGTGCATGCCCCCAATCCGGATATGCCGATCACCAAAGCCTCGGTGCTGGCTTCGCTGGGGCGCAGCGAGTAGCTGCGCGCAACCAAACTCTAGTTATTCGATGCCATGTTGGCGCAAAAGCCAGGCACCATCCGCGCAAAGGCCGCACTGGTCACCGACCAACTGCGCTTTTGCTGCGGCATCCTCCTTGAGTTGCCACTGTAACCACGCCAGCGGACCGGCGGCAAAAGGCCCGCCCTGCGGCATGGCATACGTGGCGCCGTGGCCGACGTCCATGTTGGCGTTCAGGGCCGGGACCTGACCCTGCAGCAGATCCTGCCAGTCCTGTTCAGCATTTACGTAGGCAATGTCGCTTTCACCGCCGATGAAATAGGCGATCGGCGCATGCAGTGTCTGCAACTGTGCGCGCGTGATACCGAAGCGTGCGTTGTACTGATCCCCGTCGGGAAAGATGCCGCTGTTGAGTATCACTGTGGTCGTCACCCGTGGATCGGTGGACACTGTCATCGCCTGCATACCACCGCAGCTATGTCCCATCACCGCCACATGTTCAACATCAACATAGCCCTGCCATGCGCTGCCTGCGCGTGCCTGCTCCGCGCCGAGCCAGTCAAGCCCGTCGAGTAATTGGCTTGATTGCGTTTCAAACGCCGGCCAGGCCGCGGGGTCGGCCGGGCGCTCCGCACGTGGCGGAGGCGAAGCGCGATAGGGGCCCACCGCCACCACGATGAAACCGTGAGAGGCAACCTGTGCCAGAAACTCGCGGTAACCATAACTGCTGTTGATGCAACTGCCATTGCCCCACAGCACCACCGGGTACGTGCCCAGCAGCGTCTCGGGCCGGTAGATAGTATGCGTGGGCAAGGCAGGATCACTGTAGGCGATGGCTGGCTCAGGGCCGGTGCCGGAAGGATCAGGGGCTTGGGTCAACACCACCGTCACGCGCCGACTCTGCCAATCATCGATGCCGTCCGCTTCAGAGGTGCCATCGATCCAGTCGATCTGCGTCTCCAACTGCAAGCCGGCGCCCTGCAGCAACTTGGCCACTTCTTCTGCGCGCCGCTGCCCAATGCTTGCGCTTTCTTGCAGCAAGCTGCCGTCACTGAGTCGGTGTGCGCCGCGCACGCCGGTCACCTGCAACTTGGTGGCTTGAACCTTGGCGGCGAGATCGAGCAAGTTTACGAGCGCGCCAGGGTGACGGAACGACACGCCCTTGTCGAAATCGAAATAGAGCGGCACGCGTTGCTCGCCAGTTGGCGGTGGGGGCGGCGTGACTGGCGCGCCCGGCGCCGGGTCGAACGCAAGGCGACCGCTGCTCGGCCCCGGCGGGCGCGGGTTGAAGTCAATCTGATAACGCGCATCGGCCGGCAGCATGGTGTTGCAGTTGGCGTCGAGCTCCGGCATCACCGACAGCCGCACCTGCTCCAACACGATGCCACCGCAAATGGCCGGCTTTTCACTGACGATGCCTTCTACCAACACCTGGTGTCCAAGCAAGGGCGGTTGCACTTCGGCACTGACATCGCTCTGGATGGTCAGGTAATACGTGTCGCCCTGATACTCGCTGATCCAGCACGGCACCGAGCGGGTGTCGCGCACGATCGGGCAACTGACGAAACTCAGGCGTTCGCCAGCCGGTGGCGCCGCCAATGCGCTCATGCTGAACGTGAAAACAACAGGAACCAGCAAGCGAGTCGGTGTCAGCATCACAGTACACTCAGGAAATTGACGAGGTCCGCTTTTTCTTGCTCGGTATAGCGGATGTTGAAGCGGCGGTCGTAGAAATCGACCAACTCGCGCAATGTGGCAGCCGAGCCATTGACGAAGTACGGCGCGCGCGCGGCCAGGCCACGGAACTGCTGGATGACGATGGCGCCGATGTCCTCGCACTTGCCCGAGATCAGCGCGCGACCCGGGTCTTGCGTGTAGATCGTGCGGCCGAGGAAAGGGTGCGGCGGCAACTGGGCATTGCAGGTGAGCTTGAAGAGTGGCATCTCTGGGAGATCAGCGGCCCACGGACTTTCCGCCGGTTCCAGCGCCCACGGTGCGTTGGTGGTGCCGAGATCCATCCAGCCGTTGGCGGTGTCCATGCCGGTCATGTGCATGCCATGGCAGGTGGCGCAGGTGCGCTTGATCGGGTTACCGAGACCAACGCTGTTGATGTGCATCGCGTCCTTGATCCAGAACGTGCGGTAGAAAAATGCATCGTGGCCACGCGCGACCGACTCCCGAAACGCGTTGCGTGCTGTTTGCTCGGCATTGGCGCCATCCGGCAGATCCTGCCAGTGCTCCTCGATTGGGAACACATAGTTCGACGTGTTGTTGCCGAGCAGCCCGTCGCGGCCGTTCGCCATGGCTTGGGGGCCGAGGCCACTGGGGCCGCCTGCTTCATTCAGCGCACCGGCACCCGTAGACCAGCTCTGCGCACCGTACAGTTGCAGTTCAAAAGCCTGAATGCGTGCGAGTTGCTCAGGCGTCAATGGCGTGGCAACTTCCAGGTGCCCATGCGCGGCAGAAGTGGCCTGCGTCTTCAGCGTGATTTCGCGCGCATCCGCCATCATGTTCATGTTCACCGGCAAACCAGTCTCGGGATCGACAGCGGCCAGCATGCCCGTCTTGCCGATGAACGGCGTTACGCCGAACTTGGCAGCGCTGACGTAGCGCAAGTTGATGGCTGGACGCGGCCGGCGATAGACCGACACTTCATGGCGCTCGCCTTCCACGCCGTAGACTGGATGCGTGTTGCAGGCGGTGGGATCGCGCACGACTTCAATTGAGAATTCCGGGCGGATCACGTTGCCGGCCACATCGCGCGGCGGCCACGGCAGGGCCACGCGGATCAAGCCGCGCTCGAGCAGCAGCGAATGCGAGGCACTCTCTCCTGCCGGCAAGTGCGGGCAGTTGCTGCCGTCGATGGCTGCGAACAGCGGATCTCTACCCTCCGTTTCCTGCCAACGGCGCTGGATCGTGCTGAGAGACAGCGACATGGCATCGGCAGGTTGGTGACAGGTGACGCAGCCGCGGCCATTGCTGCCGAGTGCTTCAAAAAACGGATGCCCGTCGGTGCCAAGCTCGCCTTCGGTATTCACCAAGCCGAAGCGACCCCAAGCGTTGCCGTAATCGACGAACGCCGGCAGCGGTCTGTCATCACCGGGCGCCCACCAGGGGCGTGCGGGTTCTTCCACCGGTAGCACCGGTTGCGCCAACGCGGCAACACTGCCGAGCAGCAAGGGGACAAAGACATGGATCAATCGGGTGTTCATCATTCCTCCTTTAATTTGGCCAGTGTAGCGCGAGCGCTCAACGGTGACGGTCGAACCAGGCAAAAATATCTGGCCATACTTGCGGCACCATGCCGCCGTGATCGCCGTCCACTTCCAGGTATTCAAAGTTGAAATCCTGTTCGCGCAGGTAAGTTGCCATGGCGCGACTGCCTTCCAGGGACGGCGTGGCGCCGCGACCCTCGGTCATCAGGATCGGCATAGGCTTGATGCGATCGAATGCATAGGTAGCCTTGTCAACAAAGGGGCCAGACATCGGCGCGAGCGCGCGCCAGCGTTCCGGGTAGCGCGGCGACCTCATCCTGGCCAAACACCGCCGGCAGACGCAGGGGGTTGCCATAGGCGCCAAGGGGTGTATGCCCGAGCGGCGCACGTGTGCCATCCCAGCTGGTGGGCACGTAGTAACGCAGCGGCATGCGCTCTTGCGTGGGCGCGAATTCGTAGTCGATGTGCTGGCTGCCTGTAAGTGGCGTAGTAGTCTGACCACCCACGAGTTGCCACGGAGGGAGAGCCATGCCGAATGCCAAGCCCTTTACGAGTTGTCGTCGTTGCATACTCATCTTCTTTGCTGTGGTTGCAGTAAAGCCTCTATCGCTTCCGGCCCGTAGCCGAGCCAGCGCAGGATCTCCTCATTGTGTTCACCGAGCCGCGGCGGCGGATCGCTGACACCGGGGCCGTCGTGTTCCATGCTGAAGCCGGCGTTGACGACATGCACGTCTTCACGCAGCGGCAAGCCCGGCACAGTCAACGGCAGCACGGCATTGCGTGTCGCGAGATGTGGTAGCGACACCGCTTCGCCCACATTGCGCACCATGCCACACGGAATGCCGGCCGCACTCATGTGCGCTTCCCATTCGGCAGCATCACGCTGCGCCAGCTCGTTGCCGACTTCACGCATCATCGCACCAGCGTTTGCGCGCCGCTGGTCCGGGTCGCAGAAGCGCGCGTCGCTGAGCCAGTCTTCGCGACCGAGCAATTTGGCGAGCACGACAAACTGATGCTGCTGTACAACCCCAAGCGAAATCTGGCGCCCGTCACGCGCCGTGAACAAGGCCGACGTCGGCTGCCCACTGTAGCCGACGTTGCCGGTGCGGGTCAGGGCCTTGCCGGTGACGAGATAAGGCACCACTGCCGAGGTCATGAACGCGAGCGTAGCATCGAACATGGCCACATCGATGAAATCGCCGCCGCCCCCGCGTTGGCGCCGCAGCAAGGCCGCCAATATGGCGAACGCCGCGGTTTGTCCGGTCAGCGTGTCCACCACCGGGAAGCCCACGCGCAGCGGTGGGCCATCGTGCTCGCCACCGAGGCTCATCATGCCGCTGGTGGCCTGCACGATGTTGTCGATAGCCGGCCAATCGCGCAGCGGACCGGACTGGCCGTAGCCGGACACCGAACAGTAGATGATGTCGGGTTGCAGCTGGCGCACAGCGTCCAGCCCCAGTCCCAGGCGCGCCATCACGCCGGGCCGGAAATTCTCGAGCAATACATCGCTCTGTGCGACGATCTTGCGGGCCACCTCAAGCTGCGCGGGATTCTTGAGATCAAGCACGATGGATTTCTTGCCGACATTGGCGGCGATGAAGGCTGGTGCCATGCCGTCATAGCGGCGGTCGCCACCGTAGTCGCGCATCGGGTCGCCACGACCTGGTGGCTCGATCTTGATGACTTCGGCGCCAAGCAGGCGCAACAGATAGGACGCATAGGGGCCGGCCATCACATGGCTGAAATCGGCGACCCGGATTCCGGAGAGCGGTTGCATTCAGGGATTGTCTCCACGGCAGCTGACAGTGCCATCGGCGCCAACACTCTGGCGGGACAAGGCAAACACAGTGCTGCCATCGATACCATAGCGTTGTAGCGATGCGGCATTGCGCTCGGCAATGGCAAGGTAGAGCGTATCGAAGCGTTGCTGGTCAGCGTCGGGCAACGTGGTGAAGCTGACACCTTCCTCGCGGGCCAACACCAAACCATCTTGCAAGGCCTGTTCGTTCTTGCTTGCCAGCGCGGCTTCCCACACGGCAACACCTTCCTCCAGCACGGCCTGCTGCGCCGGCGTCAACTGCGCCCAGCGCGCCATCCTTATCGCCCGCGCCGGGTATGCGCCGCGCGGAATGCTCATGTTCACGTAGTGATCGGCGACTTCGGCGAAATGCAGCGCACGGAAAGTATCGGTCGGCGCCACTACGCCGTCGAGCACCCCCTTGGCGAGCGCGGAATAGACATCTCCCATCGGCATGTTGACCGGGTCGGCGCCCAGGTCCTGCAACACGCCGAGTAATTCGGTCGGTCCACGGATACGCAGTCCGCGCAGATCGGCGAGCGTCTCAATCGGCTGGTCGGCAGTGATGATGCCGGGCAAGCTGCCACCCTGCACCGCAAGAATCTTGAGCCCGGCGAGCTCGGCGGCGAACTGCGGCGAACTGGCTTCGAGGCAGCGGTACAGCGCCAGCTGCGTGTCGACGGTGGTGGTGCCGCTGTAGAAACCGGTTTGCAGGCGGAGCAGGTGCGTGCCGCCCTTCTCATAGATCGGTGTGATGAGACCGATGTCCGCAACGCCGTGTCGCAACTCATGCATCGAGTGCTCCGATGAGAGTAGAGCGCCAGACCAAATGGGCTTGATGCGCAGTGTGCCGCCCGACCGTTCGGCGACAAAGTCCATCCACACCTGGTCGCCCTGACTGAACGGGTGCGCGGCCGCGTAGGGCGTGGCATAGACAAGTTCGGTGACGCCAGCGGGCAGGGGCTTGCTGCAGGCCGTGAGCAGGCACCCTATGAACAACAACACGAGCAGCCAGAGATTTTTCATGTGAGCCCTGCCTCCTTCAGAAATGCTTCAACCAAGGCCACCATCGCGGCGTGATCCCAGGTCTTGGCATCCACCATATCGGCGCCGAGGCGCAGCACCGGTACGCCCGCTGCTTCCAGCGTCTGCGCCGTGAGCTGCGTGCCCGACTGCGACAAGCGGTTGTCCGGCGGAATCAGCATCACCGCGGCATCGATGCCGCAGCGTTGCGCCTCGCTGACCATCCAGCTGTTCATCCACGGCGGCAAATGCAGCACTTCGTTCATCGAACAAATGCGGCTGGCCAGCGCGTCCATGGTACGGCCCTGCAGTTCGCGAATATATTGCGGGCCAGCGAACGGCATGTACATCGACCACACAAAGACCGCGCCGAGACGTTCTTCCAGCGCCTGGTAGAAGCCGGGATCGTGCCACACGCCGGCGCCGATCCACATCAACCGCAGCCGCTCGTTGGCAGCCACGCCCACACCACGCGCGACCCGTTCGGCGACTTCATCGCGAAACTTGCGCGCGTGCGCCACCGCCCAGTCGGAGCCGCGGTGCCACTGCGGGATCATGGTGTTCGGCATCTGGTCGGCGATCGACACCGGGCAAGGTCGCGCGGTACCGATCATGCGCGCCGCCTCGGCGATGTAGCCCTCTTGCTCATTGATCTTCAGCATCAGCGCTTCGAGCTTGGCCTGATCGAAACGGCGGCCGGTCTTGCGTTCGAGCAAGCTGATCAGTGCGCGCATCTCGTCCACCATCAGCGCAATGCGGCCCGGCTCGTAGACACTTTCCCAGGCAGCGTTGGAATGCGCGAACCACTCAGGGTCCTTGTGCGTCCAGGCCGGCGCCTCCATCGGGAAAAACTCGGTGCCGAGCGCTTCGGCCCATTGGATGAATACCTGCTGGATGCAGTCGCAGGTGAGGCGCGCCACCAGCGCAATCGGTTTCGGCAGCCCTCCCCACGGCGCGTTGGCTGGATCGTTGGCCAGCGTACAGGCGAGACCGAGCGAGCAATATTTGCAACTGTTGTCCGGGTAGCCCTTGGCCACCATCGCAGCGAAATAGCCGGCGGAAAGTTGCTTGGCCGAGATGTAGGCCGACCACCACTGGTTGCTGATCAGCGGAATATCCATCACGTGGAATATCTCGTGCGGCGTGTCGGCCTGCGCGACCACGAACGGTTCGCCATTTTCGACCACACGGCGCTTGAGCTCCGCGCCGAAAGCCTTCTGGTAAGCAGTAGCTTCAGCAGTGCAGGCGAGATCCTTGCGGCTGCGTTGACCTGTTGGTGCATTAATAGGTGCAGTAATAGATGCATTAATAGGTGTGCTAACAGGTGTGCTCATTTGAATACCTCAAGCGTCTCGAGCTCGGTGACACGGCGCGCAGTGATGCCTGCTACCCCGATAGCGATCTCGGCGTTGTGCTCGCCCAGCGCGGGCGCCCGGAATGGCGCCACCGCTGAAGCGGAGAAATCTATCGGCGTACGCACGTGCCCGAAACTGCCGAGCTGTGGATGTGGCAGGTGCACTAATGCGCCGCGCGCCTTTAGCCCCCCATCGTGTTCGAACACATCCTCGATGTCCTGCACCACACCGGCGGCGATGCCTGCTGCCTGCAACTGTGCCATCAATGCGTAGTCGTTCTGCGTGGAAGTCCACGCTGCGATGTTGTCGGTGCCCGCCAGTGCGCACAGGGCTTGCCACTGTGCTGCGTCGCGCACACTGATTGCGATGAAGCGATCTTCGCCGGCGGTGGGCCACACGCCCTGCTGGTACCACTGCGGATCGTCATTGCCTTGCCGGCACGGTGGCGTGCCGGACTGGGCGGCGAGGATGGCAGCGTGCATCTGCTGCACGCATATCTCGTACATCGATGCATCGATGTGCGCGCTCTGCCCCGTCGTCATGCGCTGTGTCAGTGCCGCCGCAACCGTTGCTGCCATCACATAAGGCACGATCACATCGCCATAGGGAACCGAGCCCGGAATCACCGGATCGCGGTCCGGCCAGCCGGTCAGGAAGATGCGGCCGGACAGCGCGGCGCCGGTTCCGTCAACGCCCCATTCCTGCGCCAGCGGGCCACTCTGCCCGTAGACGCTGCCAGACACCATCACCAGCGCGGGGTTGCGCTGGCACAAGGTCGCGTAATCCAGACCGAGCTTCGCCATGGTGCCCGGCGAGAAATTTTCGACTACGACATCAGCCCAGTCGATCAAGGGCCCGAGGACTTCCATCGCCTCTTTCTTTTTCATGTCGAGTGACAAGCTGCGCTTCGAGGTATTCAGGTGTGCGAACCAGGGCTTGTCGTCAAAGTTGGCGACGCTGGAGGCGGAGACCTGCACATCGATGCGCGAGAGGCAGGGCCGCGTACGGCTTTCCACTTTGATGACGTCGGCGCCGAGATCGCCGAGTATCTTGGTGGTGATGGAACCGACCAGCGCCCACGCAAAGTCGAGCACTTTCACCCCAGACAGTGGGCCGGGACGCGTGCCGCGCTGCACCGTGCGGGGCGCGCCACTGGGGCCTGCGGTCAACGCCACGAAGCGCTTCGGCTTGAGCAGACCTGCCTGTTCCTGCCAGAACCCGCGCGCCTGCAGATGCGGGTCACGCAGCACTTCGCCGGGTTCGGCGACCGCACACGCATTGATGCCACGCCGCCGGCCGTCCGTGCGGATGTCGTGCTTGGTGCGTGCGCGGAAAAAAGTTTCAATCGCGCGCTCCCATTGCAGGCGCAGCGCCGGATCGAGCGTGGAACGGTTGTAGCGCAGCCAGTCAACGCCGCGCAGTGGGTTATCGCTACCGAGCTCATCCATCCAATCCGACAAACCCTGGTTGGCCGGCGCCCCGAAACGCCCCGTCATCAGCGAATGGAAACACCAGCCATCGGCCAGCGGCCAGATGCAGCGCACGATGGCGCGGCCGTAGTTGAGCGCCCCACCAACGCGGTGCAGTTTGCGCTTGTCGAATTGCCAGACCAAAATGCTGCTGACATTGCGGTTGAACGCTACTTCCTGCACCGACACATCGACATGCTGGCCCGGCCCGCCGCGCTGCCTGTCGAAATGGGCAGCCATCGCACCGGCTGCGGCAACCATCTCCGCATGAAAGGTGCAGGCATCGAGCGCTTCCTTGACCGGTGCCCGGTCGGGTGCGCCGGTCAGGCGCAGCGTGCCGCTCATCGCCGACGCCACCAGTTCGCTGCCGCGTAATGTGGCCAGCGGACCATGACTGCCGAAAGGCGACACCGACACGTGCACGAGCTGCGGATTGGCAGCGGTGATTGCCGCGCGCGTCCAGCCTTGTGTGGCCAGCGCCGGCAAGCCGCTGCCATCAACCAGAAAGGACACAGCAGCCAGTGCTTGCGACGACGCGGGCACGCCCACCAACTCGGCACCCAGCGACGTCAGGTAGCGCAGCAGCGGGCGGTCTGGTTCGATATTAAGGATGGCCACGCGGTGGCCTTGCAAGGGCGTCATGCGGGTGTCTCTTGTAAAAATCGCTTGATCTGGGTAGCCGCATCATCGCTACCGTCCCAGCGTCGACGTATCAGTATCAAATGGGGCAATGCGGCCTGCGTCAAGGCCGCGCGTTGCCGCGTGACAGACCAGGCCAGGGCTTCGTCTTCTTCGGTTAGCCACAGCACCACGGCCTCAGCGCCCACGCGCCGCGCTGCGTTCACCACACTGGTAGCGCGATCGCCGAAGTCGCGCGCGCCGCCGGTGGCGGCATTGCAATGCTGTGCCAGCAGCGTAACTGGCGCATCGTGATAACCCTGCAAGGGCGCGCCATGGCGTGTCAACGCCAACTGGTGCGCTTCGCCGACGACGTTCCAGCCGCTCGCCTCGACTGCGCGATGGAACAAGTCGTCCGGCGGCACCGAACCTGCCAGCAATACGCGGCGAGCAGGCGCAGCCGGACGGAGCACCGCAGCGCCAAGCACGGGCGTCAGATCACAGAACAGCGAAGCGCGCGCGATGTTCTCGTAGACATGCCCCGGCGCGGCGCGCGTGGCATCGAGCTGTGCGAACAAGGCGCGCTGGCGATTGGCCGCCGCGATGCCATCGTGCAAATCACGCTCCTCAACATTGAGTTGCGCGAGCAGCGCACGGATGGCGCGTTCGCAGTGAGTTACACTCGCGGGGCGACGGATCGTGGCAACGTCGAAAATGAGCGGCGCGGGGCCGCCGGCAATGCCGCGGCGCTGCAACTCACACACGTAGTAGTAGAGCCGCTGAACGGCATCATCACCGCGCGTGAACACGACGGAGTCGAACCCATCGAAAACTCCATTCAACCAATCTTCCAGCAGCGAGCGTGCCCAACCGGGAAACGCCGACTCCAGCCAGCGGTCGGCAAGCGGTGTCGCCCTCCCCTTGCGCCAGGGCAAGTGGCAGAACGGACGCCCGCTGGCGAGCAAGAGGTCTAGCGGCACATCAAAGCCAACATAACCGAGCGGACGCGCATGGGCGCTGTACCCCGCCAGCGGATCGGCCAGTGTGGTGGCGAGCAAGGTGGTGAGAGCGTCGCTCATGCCAGCCACATGGGCAACGCCAGTGCCAGCGCGGGGAACAGGATCAACAGAAACATATGCAAAAAATCAGCAGCGAGAAACGGCAACACGCCACGGAAGATGCGCCCGAGAGACACATCGGGCGCGATGCCCTGAATCACGTAGAGGTTCATGCCCATGGGCGGGTGGATGAAGCCGATCTCGGCAGCGCGCACGATGAAGATACCGAACCAGATCGGCGAGAGCCCCAGTGAATTAATCACCGGTAGCAGGATCGGCGTTGCGATCAGGATCAGTGCCAGCCCATCGAGCAGCGAGCCAAGCACGAGCAGGAACACCGCCATCAGCATGATCGTCGCCGTGCGCCCGCCGTCAAAACCTGTGATCAAAGTGCCCGCCGCGTCGGCGAGCCCGGTGATGCTGATGAACACCGAGAAGATCAAGGTGCCGATAATGACCACGTAGATCAACCCGCTGGTCTTCATGGTCTCCTCCAACGCGTGATAGAGCACCGACCACGACAAGCGCCGGCGCCACAGGCTGATCGCCAGTGCGCCAGCAGCGCCTACGGATGCCGCTTCCGACGGGGTGAAGAGACCAACCACGATGCCGCCGGTTACGACCAGCATCAGCACGAGAATGTCGGCGACCTTGCCGAGCGCGGCCCAACGCGTCGGCCAGTCTGCTTTCGGCATCTGGGGCGCGAGCGCCGGACGCCAACGCACCAGCAGCGAGATGGTCACCATGTACAGCAAAGCCTGCGACAGGCCGGGCACGATAGCAGCGGTGAACAGGGTGCCGATCGATTGTTGGGCGATGATGCCGAACACGATCAGCGCGCCCGACGGCGGAATCATCTGGCCGAGCGTGCCGCCGGCCGCGACCGCGCCAGTGGCCAGTGCGTCAGAGTAGCCATGCCGGCGCATTTCGGGGATCGCAACCAAGCCGATCGTTGCCGCCGTGGCGAGGCTGGACCCATTGATGGAGCCGAAGCCGGCACAACCAGCCACTGATGCCAACGCGAGACCGCCCCGCCGATGCCCAATCCAGCGTGCCGCCGCATCAAACAAGTCGCGACTGGCATCGGAGGAAAAGCACAGATGCGCCATGAGCATGAAGAGCGGCAAGGTGCCGAGCTCGTAGCGCGTGAGCGTTTCCAGCACCAGGTCGCCGGCCTTGATCAGTGCGGGTTCGAGGCCGAGCACCAGCGTCAGGCCACCAAGGCCTACCAGCCCCAGCGCAGCGCCAATCGGTACTCCGAACAGCAGCAACAGCAGCAGGATGCCGACGCCAATCAGACCGGTTTCCGGTGTCGCCATCATTCGTCACCGCCTTGCCAAGCCTTGCGCAGCACGAGGCCTGTTGTCACCACCAGCGCACCTACCACCAACACGCGCAGCGGGCGGTACGGCAGCAGCCACAGCTCGGTTTCCTCGTGACTCCTCCACAGTTCAACCAGAGACCACGCGGAACCCAATGCCAGCGCCAGCAGGAACACGGCCATGCCGAGTGCATTAAATCGCTTGACGAGCAGGGCCATGGTGCCGCTGAGCCGAGCCAGCACGAGCCGCACAACTGCGTGACGATCATTCAACGTTGCAATCATCAGCGCCATCGCGCCCGTGATGGCGACCAGCACCTGCACCAGTTCGATGGAACCGAGCAGCGGAATGCCGGTATGCCGGCCCAGCACGGCGAGAACATCGATGCCCATCGCCGTGACGAGCGCAGCGCCACCGACAATTACCAGCACAGAGTAGAGAGTGTGATGCGGAGTTTTCATGCAAGGGCGCCAGACGATTGCTTCATCGCCGTTAAATGATTCATCATGCGCCACCAATTGAGGCTGGCGCCTTGACCTGCCTGATTACCGGAAACACTTGAATGCCACGCAAAACTGCCACCACTCCGGCACCCCGAAAAAAAGCGGCTACCGTCACCACCCAGGACGTGATGGCGCTGCTGCGCGAAAATATCCGCAGCGGCCGCATGGTGCCCGGCCAGCGCCTGGTCGAAGCCGACCTGATCAAGGAGACCGGCTCCAGCCGGGGCAAGGTACGCGAGGCATTGCAACGACTGGAAACCGAGGGACTGGTCAGCATCGAGGAGTTTCGGGGTGCGTCGGTGCGGCAGTTGAGCATGGATGAGGTCCACCAGATATACCAGGCCAGAATGGCCCTCGAGGGCATGGCGGCCGGCGAGTTTGCGCGCACGCAGAATAGCAAACTGAAGAAGCAGTTGCAAAAACTGCAGGCCGCGATGAATGCGCTCGAAAAGAGTGGCGCTCATGGCCGCTTCGCGCAGCTTAACGATGCATGGCACGCGCTGATCATAGAGGGCTCCGGCAATCACTACGCCGCGCAGTTCCTGCGGCAACTGTCCATCCCTGTTTATCGTTTGCTGTTCTCGACGTTCTACAGTGCGCTACGCATCGACCACGCCAACGCGGACCACAAGATCATCACCAAGGCCATTGTCGAAGGCCGCACCGACCACGCCGAACGTGCGATGCGCAAACACATCCTCGATGGTTTTGCCGCGCTCAGCGAGATCAATGCCAAACTGCATATCTGATCGAGCCAGCCAAGCAGGATTAGCCGCAAGGCCGTTCCTGTTATTGCTATATTGTTAACAATTTCGTTTACTATATAATGCAGCCCCACATGGGTCGGAGTCAACCGGGCTCAATCAGAAACGCTAGGCGCTGCGCTGCAACCTGCGCAGAAGGCTGTTAACAAAATTGTTGACAACCGCGCAGCCCTAAGCAATATAATCTGTGGAACACAAATTCAAATATAATAAAAACTGGCGGGGTCTGTATGGGCAATTCTTACGGTCATGAGCGCGATTACTCGTGGGCAATCCTGGGCGCGTGTCTCACGCTGAGCGGGGCAGCCTCGGCGCAAGCCCCGGAACCCGAAGATGTACTCGAGGAAGTGGTGGTCACAGGGACCAGCATCCGGGGTGTCAGGGCGGTCGGCTCGCCCATCGTGCAAGTCAGTCGTGAAGACATCGAAGCCACGGGCGCATCCAACCTCTCGCAGATCGCGCGAACCCTCCCCGTCGTACTGAATCTCGGCCCCGATGAATCGCGCACTGGTGGTGCGCAGGACGCTGCCGCAAACGCCACACGAATCTCGGCGATCAATCTGCGCGGACTTGGTCCGGAGTCAACACTGCTGCTTGTCAACGGCCGCAGAACTGCGCCGGGCGGCATCCTGCGCGCGCTCTCCGACCCGAGCATGATTGCTGCGGGTGCTACCGAGCGACTGGAGGTCGTACTTGACGGCAATTCTGCTGTGTATGGTGCCGATGCAGTCGCGGGTGTGGTCAACATCATTACGCGGCGCGACTACGATGGCGCCGAGACCCGACTGCGTTATGGAGCGGGCGACGGACTGGATGAGAAACAGATCTCGCAGTCTTTCGGCAGGAAATGGGACAGCGGCTATGCCTTCATCACGGGCGAGTGGTCGAACCGCAGCGACCTGGCACGCGCCGACCGTGCAGCGATTCTGACAGCCGATCTGCGTCCCTACGGCCGCACGGATCAGCGTTCAACACAAGCACGTACGCCAACTCTCGTAGTCGGAGCCGGCGCCAACGCGCCCCGCTACCAGTTTTCTACTCTGACCGCGCCGGCAGCAAGATTCGACGGGCTGGAAGGCGATTTCCTTCCCGAGCAGCGTCGCATCAACGCCTTCTGGTCGGTGCACCAGGACGTGAATCAAGACGTGGAGCTCTGGTACGAAGGATTTGTTTCTCGGCGGCGAGTGATCTCCGACGGTCAGTCGATAGGTGCAAACTTTTCCGTTCCCCGCACCAACGCCTTCTATCCGACAACGACCGCGTATCCCGGCCTGACTGGCATCGGCGTCACAAGCAATACGACCAATCGCACCGTCGAGTATCGACTGCCGCGACCTGGCGCGAGCAGCAGGGCGAAAGAGCTCGCCCAGCAGCACGCCGCGGGCATGATCTGGAATCTGCCTGCCGACTGGCAACTGAACAGCTATGTTTCCTTCAGCACGGACAGCGCGGTCAGCGGCCTCGGTGGCGAGCAGATCAACAACAAGACGCTGCCGCTCGTACTGGCGGACAGCAATCCTGCCACGGCGCTGAACGTCTTTGGCGGTGCCATCAGTGAGGCTACCTACAGCAGGTTCATCGCCTTCCGACACCAGATCAATGATGCCGAGGCGACGCACTCCGAAGTGAAGCTCGACGGCCCGCTCTTCACGCTGCCAGGTGGTCAGGTGCGCGGTGCGGTCGGCACATCGTTCGAAAAGTCCTCGCTGCGGTATCAGGAATATCAGAGTGCGTTGTCCGATACGAACACCCCTTCCACCACGAACGACAAGACGACACCGCGCGACACGAAGTCCGCCTATGCCGAAGTGTTCGTTCCGATCGTGGGCAGCGAGAACGCGATGCCCGGAATCGAGCGCATCGACCTGTCGCTGGCCACGCGCTACGACGACTACTCCGACTTCGGCGACACCACAAATCCGAAGGTCGCCGCAGTCTGGTCGCCGGGTGGGGGCTTGAGCCTGCGCGCCACCTGGGGCAAGTCGTTCCGTGCGCCGTCGCTGGTGGACATCGGCAATCTGAACTTCGCGTTCATCACCGATGGTGCCGATCCTGCGAATCCGCCAAACCAGATCCGGCAGCTGCTGGTCACCGGCAGCAACCCGAACCTGCATCCCGAGAAGGCCGAGACATGGTCTTACGGACTGGATTTCCAGCCGACGTTTCTGCCGAATTTCTCGACCTCCATCACGTATTACAAGGTCGATTACAACGATCGCATCCTCGGTATCGCCGCGAACCTGGCCAACGAAGCGCAGTACCGGCAGTTCATCACGCGCAACCCGTCCGTTGCGTTCGTGCAGTCCATCATCGACTCCGGCATTCTGGTTTCGACGCCGCAACCGGCGAACACGATCGGCGTGTTCATCGATGGTCGGCGCAACAACATCGGCACGCTCAAGCAGGACGGCATCGACCTCGACATGCGCTATCGGCTGGAGACGACATTCGGGATGTGGTCGGCTGGCCTTCAGCACAGCAAGATATTCGGCATCAAGCAGGTAACGACCCCGGGCGGCGCCCAACTGGACGTGGTGGACACCTTTAACAATCCGATCGGCGATCGTGGGCGCGTCAACGTGGGATGGACGTCGGGAAGCTGGTCGACAAACCTGTTCTACAACTACGCCGGCGATTACCAGAACACGGCCATCACACCGAACGAGAAGGCCGAGTCGCTTAAATCATTCGATCTGAACCTTGCGTTCCAGGGGTCCAAGGGCGACTCGGTAATGAGTGGCATTCGGGTGGGGTTCAACGTGCAGAATCTGACCGACAAGGATCCACCCATCGTCCTGAACGGCGCGAACATCTGGGACAACACCGCGGCGAGCCTGAACGGCCGATATCTCTCAATCGACCTCACCAAGATCTGGTAGGGGACGCATGAAGATCAACAGACTGTTTGCTCCGCTTGCGATCTGCGCGCTTTTGGCCAGTGCGATAGCGCTGGCACAAGCACCGCCGATCATCAACACGCCGCGGGCGATAGGCAGTCAGCATCGCAGCTACATGTTCATGCCGGCGCAGCAGGAAATGCCCTATCGCCTGTACGTGCCCAGCACCTGGGACGGAAAAGCGCAATTGCCGCTCATCCTCTTCCTGCATGGCGGAGGTTCTGACGAGAACGCCTACCTCGACAGGAACGACAAGCAGCTGGAGATGCTGGCCGAGCAGCATGGCTACATCCTTGTGGCGCCACTGGGCTATACGGCAATCGGCTCCTACGGTACGCCCATGACGTTGCGCGGCTCGTTCGGCGATCTCGTGGGACAGGCTGAAGACCGAAATCGTGCGACCCCCGCGCGCCTGCTGGAAGTCGACCTCAGCGAGAAGGACACGCTCGCCGTGCTCGATCGCACCATCGCCGAGTATGGCGTTGATCCGAAGCAGGTCTACCTCGCCGGTCATTCCATGGGCGCGGGCGGCGGCTGGTATCTGACCGGAAAGTATCCGGGCAAGTTCGCGGCACTGGGCCTTCTCTCGGGCCCCCTGATCGAAGAGCGCGTCACGCCCATCACGACTCTCAAGGGTGTGCCGATTGATTACTCGGAAGGAACCCAGGCACCGTCCTACGCTGCCAGCCGCAAGATGTTCGAAGCCGCGCACAAGGCTGGCGTCGACATGCGCTACCGCGAGTTCGACGCCAGTCATGGCGGCATGATCCCGCTGGCGTTGCCGGGTGTATTCAAGTTCTTCGATTCCGTACGCAAGAAGATATAGAAGGAGATCACGTCATGCGTCGATCCAAAGCGACCATTATCCTGTTGTTGAGCCTCGTCGGTGCTGTCGCTGCGCAGACGCCCGCGCCGCAACCCCAGCCTCTCGGTCAGATGTCCAATGCTGCGGGGGAACCAGCACCGCGCATCGCCGGATTGCGCAGCCTCATGGGTACGCTCCCCGACGGCACCGCCTACCGGATCGACGTTCCAGCCAACTGGAGTGGCGCGGCGTTGTTCAATCTGGACTACGCGTCCCCCAACGCACCGTACTCCGAGCAGAGTCGCCTGCTGCTGGATCGCGGCTACGCACTCGCGGGCGGCACGCGTGCGGTGAGTGGTTGGCGCGTGACGAAAGCGGTGGACAATCTCACCGAAGTGAAGCGTCTGTTCGAGGCCGAGTTTGGTGCGATCAAACTGCCGATTGCCTTCGGTGGTTCGATGGGTGGACACACCGTATTCATCGGTGCGCACCGCAAACCCTCACCCTGGGTCGCCGGGGTCAGCAACTGCGCGGGGCCTGCCGGTGCCGTGGCGCAGTGGAACGAAAAGATGGACACCCTGTTCGTCGCGAAGACCCTGCTCGCTCCCGCATCGAATCTGCCAATCATTGATGTTCCGGCTGATTTCGAAACCACGGCGCTGCCCGCCTGGAAGTCCATGCTCGAGAAGGCGCAACAGACGCCGGAGGGGCGGGCTCGTATCGCGCTGGCAGCGGTCCTGGGTGGGCTGCCCGACTGGGCGAGCATGGCGAATCCGCGCCCGGCAGCCATGGACTTCGATGCGCGTCAGGCCGGTTACTACGAAGCGCTCGCCGGCGGGCGGCTTGCTGCGGTCGCGCAGATGATGAGCAGCCGCCGTCAGATCAATACCCTGTTCGGCGGCAACATCTCCTGGAACACCGGGGTCGACTACAAGGCGGCGCTCGCAAAACTACCCGAAAGGGAGCTTGTCGAAGCACTGTACAAGCGGGCGAAGCTGAACCTCGCAGTGGATCTGGAAGCGCTTGCCCAGGCGCCGCGAATCTCGGAGCAACCCTCGGCGCTGCGGGCCATATCGGAGCAGCAGTATTTCGGCGACCTCTCCATCCCGGTGATCTCGATGCAGGGCATTGGCGACCCGATCAGTACCTCGGATGCGATGGATGCGATCAGCAGGGGAGCGCGGGCTACCGGCAAGGAACAGCTGCTGCGCACAGTGTTTACCGAGACCGCAGGGCATTGCACGTTCTCAACTGGTGAGATCGCTGCAGTATTGGACGTGGTGAAGCAGCGACTCGAATCCGGAAGCTGGCCAGACACCACGCCAGCGTCCCTGAACACACTGGCCAAGGGCATCGCCCCCGCCGCGCCCGCACGTTTCATTGATTACAAGCCCAATCCCTTTCTGCGGTTGCTGACACCGCAGGACTTTGCGCAACGCTCGGCGGGCACCGCTGGCCGCTAGTGTAGTGTCCTGTATAAAGCATGCATTCAGTGGCCCTCAAATTTGTCACAACAAGGCGTATTTCGCAGGGAAGGTCGACTACCTTGCCAAGAAATACAACGCAGTTGTAGCAAATTTGAGGGCCACCCGTAGGGCAAGCCGCTAACGGGCCACAAGATCATCACCAAGGCTATTGTTGAAGGCCGCACCGCTCACGCCGAACGGGCGATGCGCAAACACGCCCTCGATGGCTTTGCCGCGCTCAGCGAAATCAATGCCAAATTGTTAACAATTTCGTTAACCACATAATGCAGTCCCACATGGGCAGTAGTCAACCGGACTCAATCAGAAACGCCAGGCGCTTCGCTCTGCCCAACACGTGGATTGGTTTCATGGCGTCTCGATTTAAAACGCCATCCGTCCGCCGTTTTGACATACTCGTCGTGATAGATACCAAGTTGGCCGGCAACCTCGGCGCTGAAATAGTTGCCCTGACTTGCAGGGTATATCGCGTATGACATGCCACTGGCGCCACCGGGTGCCGGCTCGATGACCAGGCTTTCTGCGAGATGCAGAATATATGAGCTTGGTGGTGTCCGGCGCGACTCACAATCTGGGCCGCCCGCGAGTGCAACCAGCGCTTCGCGGGTGTCACGGACAGCAGGCATGCCATCGCCGCGGTCAATGACAAAGCTCCCGTTTTCGACAAACTTATCGGCAAAGTCCTGGCCACCATTTGTACAGTAGTCGAGGGCGAAATTGAGTTTGTTGACGAGTTGCTGGATTTCTATGTAGTCCATCGCGGTGAGGGTGGCCTGCGCCAGTGCCGGATGCGGGAATGACAGTACAAGCGCTAACGTTCCGACGAGCTGAAACTTCTTCCTGTTCATGAGTATCCTCCGCGTAACCGCAGTTGTTGTTGTTCATGACGTCAGTGCCACTGTAGCCTCCATTCCATGCCTAAGCCAGTTCAAGGCCGCACGCATGGCGTAGTTTGAATTTGTCGCGGTCTTGGGGCTCTCGGGGCTGGACACCCACTCGGGTTGAACTTATTGCATGGCTTCAGATGGGAGGGCCTGGCCGGGGATGTAAGTTTGCTCCGCCCTCCTGGCGGTCGACTTCAGCGCTCACTCTAACCCTTGCCGGGACGCAACCCGGCAAAGTGCGCCGCTCGCGGACGGGCTGCGCAAA
>CAMDML010000035.1 GCA_945902215.1 Klebsiella pneumoniae
CATGACCGCCGGGTGAAGGAATTGCAGCTGAGCAAAACCGGCGCAAAGCTGGAAGCAAAGCTGACGCAGACACAGATGCAGCATTTGTCCCGCGCCTTTGGCAAGGCCGGGGCAGCCTCACTGGAAGGCTGGGAGCAGATCATGCGCGAGCTGCCGCTGGCTTCAGAGCCGCGATGATTCATGAACAGGCATAACTGTCCCGGGTAGTAATAGGCGCTGTTCCGGTGTCGTTGTTTCGAATGCCGCAGGCGCCCTCTCTATACAAGAATTCCTTTCTCACCTTCCGAGCGCGCGATGATCACTGCGCCACAGGAATCTGAATACACGTTCACCGAGGTGCGTAGCATGTCGAGGATGCGGTCGGTGACGAGCAAGAGTCCGATCGCTTCGAGCGGCAGACCAATCGCTCCCAAAATTACGGTGATCGCAACCAGGCTCGCCGCCGGAATGCCGGCCATGCCGACCGAGGTCAAGAGCGCCAGCAATACCACGGTGAATTGCGTGGTGAACGTAAGGTCGAGCCCGTAAGCCTGCGCGAGAAAGATTGCCGCAACGCATTCGTACAATGCCGTGCCATCCATATTCAGCGTGGCGCCGAGCGGCAGCACGAAGTTGGTTACGCGCTCTGAGACCCCGGCGCGTTTATGTAGACACTCCATGTTCAGCGGCAGCGTGGCGTTGGATGAAGCCGACGAGAATGCCATCAATAACGCGGGTGACATCGCCTTCAGATGCTTCAGCGGATTCGCTTTACCCAGCACGCGCAAGTACAAGGACAGCACGATGAAGATGTGCGTCATCAGCGCGAACGTCACCGTAAAGAAGAGCACGAGCAGCGGCATGAAGGCCGCAAAGCCGGTTGAAGCAATGGTGCGCGCGATCAGCCCGAACACGCCAATCGGGGCAAACTTCATCACCCACATGGTGATCATCATCATGGTGTCGTTAACGCCCTGCCAGAAGGTCAGCATCGTGGCGGCCTGTTTCTCCGGCAATTTGGTCATGAAGTAGCCGAACAAAATGCCGAAAAAGATCAGTGGCATGACGTCTGTTCCCGTAGCGGCGCCGACCACGTTGGTCGGGATCATGCGCAGGAAAATGCCAAGGATGTCGCCGCCATCGCTCTGCCCAATGCTGCCGAGGGTGCTGTTCACCTGGGCGCTGTCGAGTGTCAGGTTTAACTGTGCTCCCGCCGGGACGCCGTCGATGATGCCAGGCTTCATTACCGAGACGAAGAAAAGACCTACCAGAATCGCGGTGGTGGTGAAGAGCGCATAGCAGGCCATGGTTTTCAGGCCGAGGCGGCCGAGATCTTGGCCGCTCCCGACGGATGCAATGCCAACGATGATGGAGGCGAACACCAACGGTACGATGACCATGCGCAGGCCATTGAGGAATAACGTGCCAACGAAGTCGTAACTCTGGTAGAACGTGACACTGCCGATGCCACCGGTGGTGCCGCTCAGGGAGCCCGCGATGATTGCGAGCACGATGGCGATCAGGATTTGCCAATGCAATTCCAGTTTCTTCATGATGGAGTCCGGGTGGTGGGGCGTGCCCGGATTTAACCAGTGGCTTGGGGTTTATTCAATCTTGATAGAAGCTCCTCTGAGTATCGTTATAATGCCTGCCGCGCGCCAAGATCGCCTGCCATGACCAACTCCACAACCGACACTAGCCTCACCAGAGTGCAGCGCTACCTGCAAACCCGCTTCCCCGCGGCTTGCCGGCGCGCGCCCGATTTCTGGCAGTTGACGCGCATGGACCGGCCCGTCGGCATCTATCTGTTGTTGTGGCCGACACTCTGGTGCTTGTGGATCGCGGCGCAGGGCTTTCCGAACCTTGGCCTGCTCGTCATCTTTATTCTTGGCACAATCTGTATGCGCGCAGCGGGTTGCTGCATCAACGATTATGCGGACCGCAACTTCGACGGGAAGGTGAAGCGCACACAGGGTCGGCCGCTCGTTACTGGCCGTGTCAAACCCAAAGAAGCGCTGATTACTTGCGCTGTGCTTTGTCTGGGTGCTTTTCTGCTGGTGCTGCTCACCAACCAGCTAACTGTACTGATGGCTTTCGGCGGCCTCGCCATTGCGCTGGCCTATCCTTTTATGAAACGGCATACGCACCTCGCACAGCTCGTGCTCGGCGCGGCCTTTTCATGGGGCGGACTCATGGCCTTCACCGCGCAAACCGGCACGCTGCCGGTGCATGCGTGGCTACTCTACGTGGCGAATTTTTTATGGACGGTGGTGTACGACACCGAATACGCGATGGTCGATCGCGATGATGATCGCAAGATTGGGGTGAAATCCACGGCCATTTTGTTCGACGAAGGCGACCGCTTCGTGATCGGCATGTTGCAAGTGATGTTTTTGCTGACGCTGTCGCTGAGCGCGCAGCATTTCAATCTCGGGGGCTGGTTCCAGTTCGGACTGGTAATAGCGGGCGGCTTGTTCGTTTATCACCAAGTACTGATTTTCAAACGCAAGCGCGACGACTGCTTTCGCGCCTTCCTGCACAATCACTGGGTGGGCGTGGTGATCTTCTGTGCAACCGTCGTCGATCTGTTCATTCCCTGAAAACAAATGGGGTCAGCACCCCGAGGGCGTAAAAGCCCATTTATTCGGGGCCCCGACCTGCGACCTTTGTTAAGTCTAAAGCGGCCGGAGAGGGGGCTTTATTCCCCCCAGCCAGCCGCTCAGCGGGCGAAAAGGCGAGGTTCGGACCAGCGGCAGGGGTGCCCGAGTTCGGCCAGCAGTGCCACACCCTTGGCGTAATTGCGGCCAACAGAGCTCACGCCGTGGGAATCGTCGCCGGGGACGATGTTCGCCCCTAGTTCCAGTGCCATTTTAAGAACTGGCATGGAGGGGTACTGTTCGGTCGCCTTGTCGAAGCCGCGCAGGTTGAAGTCCAGAATCAAACCGCTTTTGGCGACAAAGGCCAAGTTGCGCTCGATGCGCATCCACACGGCCGGCAGCTTGAGGGTGTTCAAGTAGTCATGGTCGAAGATGCGGATCAGGTCGAAATGGCCGACCACTGCCGGTAGCAGGTCCTGCAGCATGGCGTACTGCGCATCGAAATACTGGCAGTAGAGGGCTTCGAGGCCGCCGGCTTTCTGGGTGGCGGCCGCATAGAGGGCGGGCGTCTCGTCGATGCCGATGTCCCCGACATGGTGCACCGAACCGACAATGTAGTCGGGCCGGGTCTCGGCGATCAGCTGTTTCACGAAGGCGCTCGAGCCTGTATAGGTTTCGGTTTCGAATGCAGTAAACAATTTTATCTGGCCGGCGTACTGTTGCTGCAAGCGGCGGCATTCGGCGAAATAGCGCCTGAACTGCTCCAGTAGTGCCGTGGCGGCAATACCGCTGTCGACCTCATCGTAGTAACGCTTGCTGTCGTCGAGCGGCGGCATGTGTTCGGTGATGCCCGCCCACGCAAAGCCTGCAGCGATATAAGCCTGCACAACGGCGTCGAGACTGTCTTTGGCGTGGTGGCAGAACTGGCCGCTGTGGCCGCCGTGCACTGAGACGCGGGCGATGGTTGTCATGTGCGAGAATATAGCCTCAGTCCCTCTTCATTGCCACCAAGCCCATGCCTCCTTCTGCGCTCAGCGTTCGTTTTCTGCACAGCATTGCCGAGGTGGATGCTGCTCAGTGGAATGCTCTCGCAGGAGAACACTATCCCTTTCTACGCCACGCTTTCCTGCTTGCGTTGGAACAGAGTGGGTGCGTCAGCGCGCGCACTGGCTGGCAACCGCAGCATGTGGTGGTGGAACGGCCGCCGGAAACCGCGCCAGTTGCAATCATGCCGCTGTACGCCAAGACCAACTCGATGGGCGAATACGTGTTCGACTGGGCCTGGGCCGATGCCTATAAGCGCCACGGACTCGACTACTACCCGAAACTGCTCACCGCAATTCCGTTCACGCCCTGCGCCGGGCCGCGGCTGTGTCATAGCGACGGCGTTACCTTGAATGCCGTGCTGCCTGTCATCATGGCCGCGGTGCAAAGTCTTGCCGCGCACTGTTCAGCATCAAGCTGGCATGTGCTGTTTCCTGAACCGGAACTGCGCGACCAGTTGACAGCAGCCGGATTACAGGCGCGCACCGGTTGCCAGTACCAGTGGTTCAATGCCGGGTACCGCGACTTTGAACACTTTCTTGAAGCCTTCAGTTCGCGCAAACGCAAGAATCTGCGCAAAGAGCGTGCGCGTGTTGCTGACAAAAGTATTACTTTCGAGGTGCTCGAAGGCGGAGACATCACGGTGGAACATTGGCAGCGTTTCTACCATTTTTATCAAAGCACTTATCTCGTTCGCGGACGCGCACCCTATCTGAATCCGGATTTCTTCCAGCGGCTCGGCCAGAGCATGCCGGAACAACTGCTGTTGATTCTGGCGCGCAAGGACGGCGAACACATCGCCGGCGCGCTGTTCTTCAAAGGCAGTGACACACTCTACGGCCGCTACTGGGGTTGCACCGAGGAATACCAATTCCTGCATTTTGAAACCTGTTACTACCAAGGCATCGATTACTGCATACGCCATGGCATTGCGCGTTTCGACTCGGGCGCGCAGGGCGAACACAAGATTCAGCGCGGTTTCAAGCCGGTGCATACCTGGTCTTCACACTGGATCCGGCATCCGGATTTCGCCAAAGCGATTGCCCGCTTTGTGGAAGACGAAGAGCGCCACATCAATGATTACGTGGCGCAGGCACGCGAATTTTTGCCGTTCCGGCGTGATTTGGAACTTTAGTGCCCTCCTTATTAGATTTGCTTCCGTGCCCAAACGTACATTAGATTGACCTCCACTCTGGCACCATTGCGAAACTCAGGAGATACGGTATGCCAAAACAACACATCCACGGCTTGCTCACGCAGCTGCATGAAAAGTTCGCTGCCAGCGACACGAGCCCCGAACAGGACGCCCTGCTGCAACAGCTGCAGGGCCAGCTTGGGGGTTTCGTGGCGCCGGATGGCAGCGTGGTTACAACGGCAGAATTATTGCTCGACGAATTGAAAGAGAAACACCCGCAACTGTCGCAAGTGGTGCGCGAGCTGATTGATGCGCTTGGCAAAATTGGTATTTGAGTCGCTTGACTCACGTCAACGCGTGGCGGCAAGTGGCAGGCTTTAATGCATCTGGTTATTAATCCAGGAGGAAACCCATGAGCGGATACAAGAACATTCTGGTTGCGGTAGACCTGTCAGACGATTCACCGCTGGTGCTGGACAAGGCGCTCAGCATCGCCAAACAGGGCCATGCTGAGCTGAGCTTGGTGCATGTCATGGAGCCGATCGCGGTTGGTTACGCGGTCGAAGTTACCGGCATCGACATTGAGGGTCTGCATGCCGAAGCCGCCAAACATGCGCGCACGGCACTGCTGGAAATGGGCGCCAATGTCGACATTCCTACCCGCCGCCTGCATAACCTTTTGGGTAATCCAGCGCGGGAAATTCGCGAGCTGGCCAAAGAGGTCAAAGCTGATCTGGTCGTCATGGGCGGCCACGGCAAGCATGGCTGGGATCTGCTGTTTGGCTCCACCTCATCCGGTGTGACGCACGGGGTCAGTTGCGATCTCCTGATCGTCCGGATTCCTGGCTGATCCTTGCTCCTGTTCCGGCTGCACAAATTTGCGTTGCACCTGCGGCCACTGCAGCCGTGGTGTCTGCTGCTGGTGCTGGTCAGCATCCTGCTGGCATCCATCGAGTTGGCCGAGGGCGGGGTGAAGCCGTCCCTGACGCTCGGCATTGGGCTCGCACTGGCACTCTGGGCCCTGTTGTTGTTTGCCTTTATCAACCTCTTTCAAACCATTCCTGCGCCGGTGCTGCCAAAAGACACCTGGTTCGAACGGCTGCGCAGCCGCACCAAACTGGCGCTTTATCATCTGCTTGCGCTTGCTGTACTGGCGGTTGGGCTGATGCTGATATCGATGAGCCTGAAGCTGCTGTCCGTTTCAGCCGCCTGAGCGTTCCAGACTGGAGCAAGTGGCGCTCCATTTGCTAGACTCCGGCCAGATCTTCCTTCTTTTAATAGCATCCCCGGCGGGAGCCACCCCATGCGTCTGCGTTTGCTTGCATCCCTGATCCTCGGCGTCTCCCTGCTGTTGCAAGGCTGTGGCGGCAATACCGAAACCCCTTCACCGGAAACGGCTGCGCCTGCGCCAGAACCCGAGGCGGCCGCGCCCGAATTTGTGTTTGAGGCCGACCGCTTTGCCGACATTCGTATCCTGCGCTACCAGATTCCCGGTTTTGAAAACTTGACCCTGCAACAGAAGCAGCTGTTGTTCTTCCTGTCCCAGGCCGGTATGAGCGGCCGCGACATCATCTGGGACCAGCACTACAAGCACAACTTGCGCATTCGCCGCACGCTGGAGGAAGTGGTGAAGTATTACCCGGGTGATCGCACAACGCCTGAGTGGAATGCATTCATGACCTACGCGAAGCAGGTCTGGTTTGCCAACGGCATTCACCATCATTATTCCGGCGACAAGTTTGTGCCCGGCTTCTCGCCTGCTTATTTCACGATGCTGGTGCAGGACAGTTCCGGCAATGCCAGCTACCCCCTCGATGAAACCCAGAGCATTCCTGACCTGCTCGCCCTGCTCGAACCGGTTCTGTTCGACCCGGCCGTGGATGCGAAAAAGACCAACACTGCCGCCGACATCGACAAAGTGCTCGGCTCCGCCGTCAATTTTTATGAAGGAGTAACCGAAGCGGAAGTCACCGCGTACTACGCCGCTCTGAGCGACCCCAATGATCCGCGCCCGGTGATGTGGGGCCTGAACTCCAAGCTCGTGAAAGAAGATGGCCAACTGGTTGAGAAGGTATACAGGGTCGGCGGCATGTATACCGCCGCCATCGAGCAAGTGGTGTACTGGCTGGAACAGGCGATCACGGTTGCTGAAAACGCTGCGCAGCGTACCGCGCTGGAACTGCTGGTGAAATACTACCGCACTGGCGATCTGGCCGACTTCGACGCCTACAACATTGCCTGGGTTGCTGACACGCAGTCCGTCATTGATGTGACCAACAGCTTTATCGAGGTATACAACGATCCACTGGGCATGCGCGGTGCTTACGAGTCAGTCGTGTCGATCCGCGACGAGAACGCCACCCTCCGCATCGGCGCGCTGGCCAACTACGCGCAGTGGTTCGAAGACAACTCGCCGATCATGGCCGAACACAAGAAAACCGACGTGACCGGCATCATCGGCAAGGCGATCACCGTGGTTTCGGAAACCGGCGATGCCTCGCCCGCCACACCCATCGGTATCAACCTGCCGAACTCGGGCTGGATTCGTGCCGAGTACGGTTCGAAATCCGTGAGCCTGTCCAACATCACTGACGCCTACAACGCGTCAGACACCGGCTCCACCAGCGAATTTGCGTACTCCGAAGCAGAGCTCGCCCGTTCCCGCGAATGGGCCGAACTCGCCGGCCATCTGCATACTGACATGCATGAAGTCATCGGGCATGCCTCAGGCAGCATCAATCCCGGCGTGGGCACGCCAACGGAAACGCTGAAGCAATATTACAGTTCGCTTGAAGAGGGCCGTGCGGATCTGGTTGCGCTCTACTACATCATGGACCCGATGCTGATGGAGATCGGCGTAGTCCCCAGTCTGGATGTCGGCATGTCCCAGTATGAGGGCTACATCCGCGGGGGACTGATGACCCAACTCTACCGCATTGAGCCGGGCAAGAATCTGGAGGAGGCACACATGCGCAATCGCCAGATGATTGCTGCGTGGGTGTACGAAAAGGGCTTGCCGGAAAATGTGATCGAGCGCATGACCCGCGACGGTGAGACATACTTTGTGATCAACAACTATCAGCGGCTGCGTGAGCTCTTCGGCGACTTGCTGCGCGAAGTACAGCGCATCAAGAGCGAGGGAGATTTCGCAGCGGGTCAGGCGCTGGTTGAAAACTACGGCACGAAGGTGGATCCCGAACTGCACGCTGAAGTGCTGCGCCGATACTCCACCTTAAACGTTGCGCCCTTCTCTGGCTTCATCAACCCACGGCTGGTGCCGGTGGCGGCTCCGGGAAGCAGTGAGATAACGGATGTTATCGTTGAGTATCCGGATGATTTCGCCGGGCAAATGCTGGAGTATGCGACCAGTTATTCGTTTTTGCCGACGGCAAACTAACCGGCAAAAAAAGGGACAGATCACAAGATCTGTCCCCGGGCAGCACAGCACACACCATCAGAACGTGTAGGTCACGCCCAGGCTTGCAGATGCCCCATCCTTGAAGCTGTTCACATCAAGCCCACCCTGCGTGGTTTGCTGCATCTTGTTCAGCAGGTTTTTCACTTTCAGGTTCATCTCGAGCTTATCGTTCCAGTACCGTGTGTAGACCAAGTCGAGCTCGCCGTAGGCTTCGTCCATTACATCCGGCGCACCCAGAATGCCGACTTCACGAATCTTGTCGCCGGTCAGGTGATACACGATGCTGCCTTTTTGTAACTGGCCGTCGTCATACCCGAGCTGGAGGTTGGCAATAACGTCAGCCTGACCCTGCAGCGGACGCGAGGCGTTGGTGAGAATGCCGGCATCCTGCGGACGGATCGACACGATGGACTCGATGAAGCTCACGTTCGTTGATGCGTAAAAGTTCTCGAGCAGGTCATGGTAGTAGCTTAGGTCGCGGGAAATATCGAATTCGATGCCGCGGGTGCTCGCCTCTTGAGCGTTGATGAAAGTGCGCTGTTCGGCGGCACCTGGCTTGATCACGGCTTCGATGGGTGACGCGAACTCCTTGTAGAACAAACCCACAGACACGCTTTCCGAACGCGAGGTATACCATTCCCAGCGCAAATCGTAATTTTTGATATAGGCCACGGTGAGATCCGGGTTGCCCACAATTTCATAACCGGTTACGGGATGGGTGAACGGCGACGGTGACAGCTCACGGAAATCCGGGCGCGAAATGGTTTCGGAATAGCTGGCACGCACCTGCATGTCCCAGGCATCCAGAATCCAGGTGCCGGTTACTGCCGGAAAGATATCGTCGCTTGCCAGCTCGCTTTCGATGGCGACATTGTCTTTGAACAGATCGAAGGTTCTGACGTTCTGAGTGGATTGCTCGGCACGGAAGCCCGCCATCAGGCGGAAGGCCGCACTCAGCTCCACGTCCGCTTCGACATACCAGGCGTCGAGTTCCTGATTGGCGA
Organism: Klebsiella pneumoniae; assembly: GCA_945902215.1. Lineage (GTDB taxonomy): Bacteria > Pseudomonadota > Gammaproteobacteria > Pseudomonadales > Pseudohongiellaceae > CAILUG01. The sequence continues at coordinate 9,178 of CAMDML010000035.1, forward strand.
CATAGTTGTCAGTCGGGCGCGTGGCCTCGAGCAATTCGAAGCCATCGGGTTTGATATTCTCCCGGCTGAAAATGTCGCCCAGCGCTGGGCTGGCGAGCACACTGCGGTTACTGATCGAGCCGGTAAAGCCAAAGCGTCTAAGATCCGAGTCGCGATCTTTGGACATTGCGGCCATTCCGGCGGTCAACTCCGTGGACGTGTTGAAGGGAGTATCCAGAAACATTTTTACGCTGGCGCCGACATCCTCGTTCTGGTCTTCCAGCGTCGACCACATGCGGGTATTGGCATCGCCACGCAGGGAGAACTTGTACACGCCCTCCGCTTCGTCGAGCTGGTAGCGGTATTGGCGCATGTCCGGAGCTTCGCGCTTGGCGCGGGATTCGTTGTAATGCCAGTTCAGGGTCAGGCCGTTCCAGGAGTCAAAGATGTGTTCGCCGTCGAGCTGGGTCGACAGTAGATCCTGCTCGATCCATTCCAGCCGAGTCTGGTTGATCATGACGCTTTCAGTGGCTAAGTAGCCGCTCTGCCGGCCGGCCAGATCATCCATCTTGTGGATCTGCAGCAGCGTTGCTTTCACCGTGTGGGCGTCGCGCCAGGTAACGCCCGATGTCAGGAACATGGAGGAGTCCACGCCGTGTTCCGTGGCATTCCAGGTCTGGACATTTTGGGTATCCAGCTCGCCCGTGGCATTGGCGGAATAACTGTTGCGGCTGACTTCGATGGTGTCCCAGGTGTTGCTGTAACTGAGATTGCCAAGCATGCCGATCTTGTAATCTCCTGGATAAAACGCGGTACCAAAACTGGTGGACATGGATCTGTCCGGCTGGATTTTTTCGCTCATCGACTGGTAGTTGGTACTAAGGCTCTCGCCAAGGGTTTCCAGTTCGGCCGGGGTAAATCCTTTGGTGTAGAACATGTTGTTGGGGCGTAATTCGCGGTTGCTGCCGATGGCGGATTTCAACACTTGCGGGAGATCGCGGGAGCCATTATCGATGCCTTTCCAATCTTCATCGCCGCCGCTGTAGGTCAGGCCTTCACGGCCTGTCGTATTGCTCAAATATCCGACACTGCCCGACACGGCGAAAAATGTTTCATCCGGGACAACCTTCGTGCGCATTTGGATGATGCCGCCGGCGAACTCAGCGGGGTACTGTGCGGAGAAGGTTTTCTGGACCAACACGCTGTCGATGATGCTGGCCGGGAACAAATCCAACGGGACTACCCGGTTGATCGGCTCAGGGCTCGGCAGCGTTGAGCCATTGAGGACTGCGCTTGAATAGCGCTCGCCCAGACCACGCACATACACAAACTTGCCGCCCTGCAAATTCAAACCAGGAACCCGTTTCAGTCCGTCTGCCACATTGGAATCGCCTGCCGCTTCGAACGCAGCCGCATCCAGCACGTTGGAGATGGCTGCGGTGGAGCGCTTTTCATCCGGAATGAAACGGGCAGACACCACAATTTCTTCTATCGCAGGATCTGGCTCGGGCGCCACCAGAAAGGTGTCGCTGTTGAAATCGACGGCCTGCGCAGCCTCCGCTTGTGTCTGCGCGGGTGCTTCTTGTGCCTCGAGGGGTGCCTGATGTGCCAGCAGGATCGCTGTGGCAAGGACTGAATGTTTGAATTTCATGGGTCTCTCTCAACGGGAAAAGCCGGCAGCGGTAAGCTGTCGGCCTTGGTTATCAGGCCGCGCCTGGTTCGCAGGCACGGATCCAATCGCTACTAGTTATAAAGGTCGGAATGTCCAACCGGCTGTCCAGTCACTGGCCGCGTCTTTCACCGCGCCAATATGAGTCGTGGTATCAAAGAATGAATCAAACGGAGCTGCTGCTGTGCGGGCACTTGCTGCCGCCGTGTTGATGTAGGTCGTCATGCTCACATCTGCCGTGCTGTTTCCGGTCTGGCCATTGAACCAGTCGCTGGTCTTGAATTTGTCAGCGGTATCATCCTTAAAGTTCAAAGCACAGTTGGCAATGGAATTGATAACGGTCAAATTGCCTGTGAGTGCGGTAGCCGTGGTGCCGGCATTGGTGAAGGTTTGATCATGGTCGATGCTGAAGCAGAATTTGTCAGCTTTGGAGACCACTACATTGCTGAGTTTAGCGCCCGTGCCTTCGCGCAGCAGGATGCCACCACCGGCGTTGGCGTTGCCGATAATTGTCACGTTCGAGATCAGGGGTTTGGCGCGCGGCAAGGAATCACGGTTGACGTTGTTGTTGTCCGCTTCGATGGCTTTGTCGCTGATATCGCGGAGCTGGATCGCAACGTGCTGGATCTTACCGCTGTAGCCAAAGGTCCAGTCGAGAGAATCGTCTTCGTTGCCGGTGAGGTACAAATGCTTGGCGTTAACAGTGCCGCCGAAGAACTCGATGCCGTCATCCGCGTTGTTGTGGACCTGCACATAGTCGATCACAGTGCCGTTACCCACGCCTTGCAGCGCAACGCCGTTCAGTTCGTTGGTTGCGGTGATCAGGAAGCCTGCGTATTTGACCTGCAAGTAGTTCAGGTTACCGCTGTTGTCGGCCGCGTCGTTCCCGCCGTATATGCCGGTGCTGCCTTCACCTTCTGCTTCGCAAACTGCCGTGCCAACGGCACAGCCGTTGATGGGCGCGTTGCCGTTGATGATGAGCCCGCCCCACTTGCCACTGGTGGTGGCGGTTGCAGAGGCATCGATGGCGGCGGTCATAATGACCGGTGCGGCTGCGGTGCCATTTACGTGGATTTTGGATCCGCGGTTGATGACGAGGAAGTCGAGGCCTTTTTCACCGTACATTTTCACGCCCGGGTCCATCGTGATCGACGCGCTGTTGACATTATTGCCGCCGATGAAGACACCGCCGGACAGGATGTATTCAAAATTGCTGGTCAGGTGCAGGTTGCGGGTATACGTGCCGGTCAATACACACAGACGTTTGCCGCCTGTAGTCACCGGAGCAATGCCAACAGTTCCATCAGTCGGGCAAGTGCTGGCTGGCGCGTTGGCCATGGCGAACTGGATCGCGCCGGAGTAAACCAGCGGTGAGCTGTTGGTTAAGTAGCCAACATGAACACGCAGGGTCTTGCCATCGAAACTCTGCCCAGCCAGTGTTTCAAGATCGCTGACCGAGATAGTTTGTGAAGCCGCCAGGGTGGCAGATCCGTATGACACGATGTTGGCGACAAACCCGTTCCAGGTTGCGAAGCCGGTCGAGGTGCGCATCAACCAGCCATTGCCAGTATTGATTGCCATATAGAAGCTGGCTTCCTTACCAATATCCGTTGCGGGCGGAACGATGGTGGCGATAATGCCGGCCTTTTGGTCAAACGGAACGCTCGTGACGAAGCCGGCCCCATTGTTGATCGATGCGCCTCCGGCAAAAAAGGTTGCCGGCGCGGGACCACCGTTAGCCAAGGTCACCAGTGTTGCCGGCGTAGCGGCCTGAACACTTACTGACAGGGCGGCGCCCAAGACCAAAGTAGAAGCCAATGCTGTAATATGACGATTCATGCGGTTTGCTCCATGTTGCGCTTTACGAAATGTGGTTATTAACTTTCGCCGCGCAGTTTAGGGAGCCCCTGTAAATTTCTGATTAACTGGTGGGAATCATAGGGTTAATTTTCGGGGTGCTAGATGAAGGTCATATTAATTGACTGTTAAGATGGGGCCGATTGCTTGGGACTTATGGTATTCTCGCCCCCGTTTCACCAACGGTTTCGCACTTCCTCAGGCTACAGTGCATCGCGCACAGGAGCTGAAGGCTCCAGAATCCGTCTTGACCTCGGCCCAATTCTTTACACAGATTAAATTTCCATGAAGAACCATTTACTTGCCTCGCTACTAGGTTTGCTGCTCGTCTGCCTGCCGGCAACGGGTGTTCTGGCACAAAGCACCACCACCGGTGTCATCGATGTGGTGTGCCTCGACACCACGCTGGGTGAAATCTGCATCCGCCTGTTCCCTGAGGATGCCCCACAGACGGTGGCTAACTTTCTCAAGTACGTGAACGAAGGCGACTACAACGGCGTCATGTTTCACCGCAGCGTGCCCGGCTTCGTCGTCCAGAGTGGCGGCTATATCTTTAACAACGCCCAGGGTGCTCTCGCGATTCCGAAGGACCCAAACGTCATCAACGAGTTCAAGCGCTCAAATACCCGCGGCACTGTCGCCATGGCCAAACTTGGCAGCGACCCAAACAGTGCGAACAGTGAGTGGTTCATCAATCTGGGCGACAACTCGCAGAATCTCAATAACCAAAACGGCGGCTTCACCGTGTTCGGCGAAGTCGTCATTGGCTGGACCGTGGTGGAAAGCATTGCGCGGCTGCCCTCACTGAACATCAGCAACATTCTGGGCTCTGCATTCGAGAGCACCCCGCTGCTCGGTTATGACAATGTGTTCACGCTGGACGATTTCGTCACGATCTCCCGCGCCTATCCGACACAGCGCGATCTGACCCCGGTGCCCACACCGGAAGATCCGTTCCCGGGAGTTGCCACGCTGGCGAACTACGGAGTCGGCGTGTTTGAGGTTCCGGTGCAATGGACCGACGGAAACCTGTACCGGATGTATTTGGTACAGGACACTACGAAGGCTCCGCCCCAGTATGTTTTCAAAGTTGACACCTTGGTAATCCTCAAGCTTGTCGACAAGGGTCAGGCGCGCGCCACTTTCGACGGCCAATTCCTGACGGTGCCCTCCATTCGCGTCGGCGTAAACATTTTCACCCGTGTGCGCCTCAAGTTGACCGACTCGCGCACGCTGGAATTCTCGCTGGTTGATTTCACCCGCTATACCGGCGTGGAGCCCTTATAAGAGACAGGACGCCTCATGAGCATCGTGCCGATCGACACGGACCCGAGTCCCCATCCAAACGGTGAGCTGGCGCTACAGATAGTCGCGCTGCCCTCCGACATCAACCAACACGGCATGATCCACGGCGGCTGGCTGTCAGCCCACATGGACATGGCCTGCAACCTGGCTTGCACACGCATTGCACAGGGCAAAGTCGCCACCGTCGCCATCGACTACATCTCTTTCCTCTCCCCGGTAAAAGTGGGCATGGTAGTTGGCTGCTACACTCGCATCCGCGGCGTTGGCCGCAGCTCGATCCGGGTAGAAGTAGAAGCCTGGATCAACGAAGTCGCCGCCGCCGAATGGACCAAGGTCGCCCAAGGCGAGTTCATCTTTGTTGCCATCGACGACAACGGCCGCACTCGCGCCATTCCCAAGAGTTAGGCGCTGTTCCTCGCACGGCCGAAACTGGAATACGGTTAATATGCGGCCTTCGATGATCGAAAAAGCATAACCTCAGCGGCAAATCTGGAGATTCATCTGATGCGTCCAGTCCGTTTATTGGCAGTGAGTATCCTGTTTGTATCAGGCGCGGTCCTGGCCCAGCCGGGCACCAAGGTGCTGTTCATCGGCAACAGCTTCACCTTTGGCGCAGGGTCTCCGGTGCGGTTTTTTCATCCTGGCACGGTGACCGATCTGAACGACAGCGGTATCGGCGGGATGCCGGCGCTGTTCAAGGCTTTTGCTGAGCAGGCGGGGCTGGACTACGCTGTGTCCCTCGAAACGCAGCCGGGTAGCGGATTGGAATTTCATATTGAGAACCGGCTTGGTGCGATCAACCGCCAGCCGTGGGACACGGTTGTCATGCATGGGCAAAGCACTCTGGATTTTGAGTTGCCCGGCGATCCGGCCAAAATCATCGCGACGACACAGCAGTTGGCGGACATTTTTGTAGCGCACAATCCGGATGTCACTATCTATCTCAACTCGACTTGGTCGCGGGCCGATCAAACGTACCCGGAAACCGGCGCGTGGGCCGGCCAGCCTATTGAGGCCATGGCCCGCGATGTTCGCGCCGCCTACGATGCGGCCGCAGCGAATGTGCCTGCGGTCAAGCAAGTGATCCCGGTAGGTGAAGCGTGGACGCGCGCGATGCAGTACGGCGTTGCTGACGCCAACCCCTACGACGGCATCGATTTCGACAAGCTGAACCTGTGGACCTTCGACCATTACCACGCCAGCGCGTTCGGGTATTACCTGGAAGCGCTCGTTGTATTCGGCACCTTGACCGGCCGCGATCCGCGCGCGCTTGGTGGGCATGAATGCGCCGCGTTCGAATTGGGCATGAGCGTGGCGCAAGCCTCTGCCTTACAACAGGTTGCCTTTGATGAGTTGACGCAGGCGGGCCTTGTTGCGCCTGATCCCTTTATACCTTCCGGAGTAGTGGCGCAGATTGCCTGCGTGCATGACTAAATAGTAATAAGGGGCCTGATGAAGCGCTCTTTTCTCGCGGAACCCCTGTTGGCCCTTGCTGCTGACTCATACTCGCTTGATGCAGCCCAACGTTGCCGATGTTGAACTGGAAGATGATCGGCTCATTGAAATCTCCGCTGGCTACCAATTGCGCAACCGGGTTTACAGCACTTCCAATCTCGCATAGGCCATCACCAACCACTTCCCGCCCGCATCATCGAAGTTCACCTGAATGCGGGCGTTGGTGCCGCTGCCTTCGCTGCTGAGCACAACGCCTTCACCGAATTTTGGATGGCGTACGCGTTGGCCCAAACTTAGTGCCGATGCGCGATCAAAAGATAATCCGCTGTGTACGCTTGATGTGGTGCCGCCAGAAGCACCGGACCAAGAACCCGGGCGTGTGATCTGACCTTTCAGCCGCACTTCCTGTTTCAGCTCGGAAGGGATTTCGCGCAGAAAACGTGAGGGTCGCGACAAATTTTCTTCGCCATGCATGCGCCTCGATTCCGCGTGGCAGACATACAGCTTGCGCATTGCGCGCGTGATGCCGACGTAGCAAAGGCGTCGCTCTTCTTCGAGACCTTCCAGCGTGTCGATCGACATCTTGTGGGGAAACAAACCTTCTTCCATGCCGGCGATAAACACCAAGGGGTATTCGAGACCTTTGGCAGAATGCAAGGTCATCAATTGGACCGCGTCTTCAAAGGCATCGGCCTGGGTGTCTCCGGCATCGAGCGCGGCCTTGTCCAGAAAGCCGGTAATGTAGTCGCGCTGCGTGACTTCCTGGCCGGCCGGCAGGTTCTGCGGCTCAAAGGCTTTGGCCGCGTTGATCAGCTCTTCCAGGTTCTCGAGACGGGACAGGGCTTTTTCACCACCTTCCTTTTCATGGTGCGGGATCAGGCCGCTCTGCCGGATCACGTAATCCATAGTTTCGTGCAGTTCGTGGGAAGCGCTGTACTCATCCATCCGGTTGATCAGCTCGAGAAAGCCCTGAACGCTGAGCAAGGCGCGGCCTGGGAGCAGCGCTTGTGTCACAGCACGAAGAGCGGCATCCCACAGTGATATGCCGCCGGAGCGGGCCATGTTCCGCAGGGTTTCGAGGGTGACATTGCCGATCCCGCGCACTGGAGTGTTGATAACCCTTTCGAAGGCAGCATCGTCGCCCCGGTTGCCGGAAAGGCGCAGGTAGGCCAGCGCATTGCGGATTTCGAGACGCTCATAGAACCGGAAGCCGCCGTAGATCCGGTAGGGCATGTTGACCCGCAGCAAGGCCTCTTCCATCTCGCGGGACTGCGCATTGGAACGGTAAAGGATGACGGATTCATCGCGCCGGTTACCCTGCCGTACCCACTGCTCAATTTGCTCGCAGATGAAGCGGGCTTCGTCCTGTTCGTTGTAGGCGGCATAAACTGAAATCTGCTCGCCTTCGGCACCATCGGTCCACAGTTCCTTGCCCAAACGCCCGGTGTTGTGGGCGATCACCTCGTTGGCGGCTTTGAGAATGGTGCCGGTGGAACGGTAGTTTTGTTCAAGGCGGATCAGAGTCGCAGGGGCGAAATCCCGCGTGAAATTCTGAATGTTTTCGATGCGGGCGCCGCGCCAGCCGTAGATGGACTGGTCGTCATCGCCGACTACCGTAAGCTTCCCAGACTGGCCGGCCAGTACCCGCAGCCACGCGTATTGCACGGCGTTGGTGTCCTGGAATTCGTCGACCAGAATCTGGCCAAAACGCTGCTGATAATAGGCGAGCAGGCCGGGTTGCTTGAGCCAGAGCTCGTGCGAGCGCAGGAGCAGTTCGCCAAAATCCACCATGCCGCCGCGTTCACAGGCCTGTTCATAGGCCTGATAGACCGAGAGCATGGTCTTTTGGAATTCGTCGCCGTAATGCTCGAGGTTCGCGGCGCGCAACCCCTCGTCCTTCTGCTGGTTAATGAACCACTGGCACTGCTTGGCGGGCCATTTGCCGTCATCGAGGCCCAGGTTCTGATTGATGCGCTTTATCAACCTTAACTGGTCATCGGAGTCGAGGATCTGGAATTTTTCCGGCAACCCGGCTTCCTGCCAATGCGCCCGGAGTAAGCGGTGGGCCAAGCCATGGAAGGTGCCCACCCACATACCGCCGATAGGCCGTTCCAGCAGCTCCTCAATGCGTAAGCGCATCTCGTTGGCCGCCTTATTGGTGAAGGTCACGGCCAGAATCCCCCCAGGCGAAACCCCAAAAAGCTGGATCAGCCAGGCAATGCGGTGGACCAGCACCCGAGTTTTGCCGCTACCGGCCCCGGCCAGGACCAGCAGGTTGCCCGGTTCGGCAGTAACCGCCTGACGCTGGGCATCGTTGAGGTTGTTCAGTATGTGGGAGACATCCATGGCCCGGCATTCTAGTCAAAAAGGCCTGGGGTCTCAGGCCTTTTTTCAGCTTTTCTGCCGATGGCCGGTCGCCAATAAGCTGGCGTGGGACAAGGGTTTAGGGAGGTTTTCTGGGTCCCGACTCAATTATGCATGAATCATGAATTCTCTTTTTTCTCGCGTAGGCAAATTTCGGAAATCTTGTTACCATCGATGGGCACTTTGGTTAAAACCCCTCCCGGGGCAGGCTATAGTGAGTACCAATGCACAGTAAATGCAGATTGGATTGTCGCCACAGAGATGGCTTTTGTAACAAGAGAGTTTTATGGCAGAGCAAGTAGAAGGCACCGTTAAGTGGTTCAACGATGAGAAGGGTTTTGGTTTCATCGAACAGGCTGGCGGGAAGGACGTGTTTGTTCACTACAGCGCAATCGTGGCGGAAGGTCGCCGCACCCTGCGTGAAGGTCAGAAGGTCAAAATGACCGTGACCCAGAGTGCAAAAGGTCCTCAGGCCGAAAATGTGACTCCCATCGGCTAAGTTAGGCCGATCTCACACCCGAGCTCCTTGCTCCCTGATTCTGCCTTTAGTTTAGTGTTGGATCAGGGATCAGCTTCGTCTTATTCTGGTTTAATACTGGTGACTGTAACTTATCCCCGGTTTTGACCCTCTCGTCTATTTGTCCCGAATTTCAGCTTTTGCGGATAGCGGCGCTTTGGACAATCTCAATCTAATCCGGCGGGTGCAAACCCAGATGCCCGACTTGCGCAAATCTGAGCGCAAGGTAGCAGCGTTCATCCTGCAGAATCCGGCCGCCATGCTGCCAATGCGCATTTCCGATCTCGCGCAGGCTTCAACCGTCAGCGAACCTACCGTTATCCGCTTTTGTCGTGCCCTCGGCTTTGATGGCTTCCAGTCGTTCAAGTTGCAGCTCGCGCAGTTCCTGGGCAGCAGTGGCAACTACGTGCAGTTTTCCGTTAGCGATAACGACTCTATGGCGGATGTGAACCGCAAGGTCTTCGATGCGACGATTGGTTCCTTGCTCAACGTGCGCGATGAGATGGATCCACTAGCGCTGGAGAAAGCGATCGCTGCGCTCAGTTCCGCCAAGCGGGTGGAGTTCTACGGTTTTGGCGCGTCAGGCTCAGTGGCTATTGATGCTCAGCACAAGTTCTTCCGGCTACAGGTGTCTGCGGCGGCCTATACAGATCCGCACATTCAGCACATGTCGGCGATTTCACTTAAACAGGACGATGTGGTTGTCGCCATTTCCCAGTCGGGCCGCACCAAGGCGCTGATCCAGAGCGTGAATCTCGCCCGTGAAGCCGGGGCGCTGGTGATCGGGCTTGTGCCACGTGGGACGCCGCTCGCCGCACTGTGCGACTTGCCGATTCACATCAACGTGGATGAAGACGAACAGGTTTATACGCCGGTGTCGTCACGCATCGCACATCTGGTCGTCATCGACGTGCTCGCGATGGGTGTAGCGCGGTATCGAAGCGATTTGTTGAAAGACCATCTCAAACGCCTGAACCGCAGTTTGCGCACCTTGCGCGCGCCGGCGAAGCGTGGCGGACAACCCTGATTATTCGACAGTAACGCTCTTAGCGAGATTGCGTGGCTGGTCGACATCCGTACCTTTGATGATGGCGACATGGTATGAGAGCAACTGCAATGGGATTGTGTAGACGATCGGTGCCAGGAAGTCGCTGCAGTGTGGCACCTGCACGACCTTGATCCCTGCAGCGTTTTTGAAACCGGCTTCCTTGTCGGCGAAAACATACAGCTGCCCGCCACGCGCGCTCACTTCCTGCAAGTTTGATTTCAGCTTTTCCAGCAACTCATCATTGGGTGCAACCGTGATTACTGGCATTTCGTTGTCGACCAGCGCGAGTGGCCCATGCTTCAGTTCGCCTGCCGGATACGCTTCGGCGTGGATGTAGGAAATTTCCTTGAGCTTTAGTGCGCCTTCTTTTGCGACCGGATACTGCACGCCGCGGCCGAGGAACAGCGCGTGTTTCTTTTCGGCGAAGTCTTTGGAGAGCTGCGCGATCTCGGCGTCGAGCTTTAAGGTCTGCTCGATGATGTCCGGTAGTTTGTTCAGATCAGCAACGCATGCTTCTTCCTGCTTCACTGTCATGCCGTTGCGTCGTGCCAGCCCCAGCGCCAATAGTGCCAGCACAGCAAGCTGTGTGGTGAAAGCCTTGGTGGAAGCCACGCCGATCTCCCGACCGGCGAAAGTCATCACCGCTAAATCCGATTCGCGGACTAATGAGCTGCTGGCGACATTGCACACCGCGAGGCAGCCAACGTACCCTGCCTTTTTCGCTGCGCGGAGTGCTGCGAGCGTGTCGGCGGTTTCGCCGCTTTGCGAAATCGAGATGAACAGGCAATTCTCGGGCACGAGGATGTTGCGATAGCGGTACTCGCTGGCAATGTCCACGCTGCAGGGCATGCGCGCAATGTTTTCGAGCCAGAATTTGGCGATCAGCCCGGCATGATGACTGGTTCCGCAGGCGACGATCTGCACACTTTGGGTCTTGTCGAGTATGGCGCGTGCTGCAACACCGAAAGCCTCTTCCAGTAAATGCGTCTTGCTGACGCGGCCGGCCAGAGTGTTGCGCAGCACTTCGGGCTGCTCGAAAATTTCCTTGAGCATGAAATGCCGGTAATTACCTTTCAACACTGCGCTGGTGTCCTGGCTCATGCGCACAATGTCGCGCTGTACAAGCTTGCCGTTATTCCATATTTGATAAGAGCCGAGCTTGATCTGCGCAATGTCGCCCTCTTCCAGATACACGAAGCGGTCGGTAACCTGGCCAAGCGCAGCCGGGTCGGAGGCAATGAAGTTTTCGCCCATCCCAATGCCAATGACGAGCGGGCTGCCGCTGCGGGCGATGATGAGGCTATTTGGCTCATCCTTGTCGATAACGGCGAGGCCATACGCGCCATTGAGACGGGCAATGGTGGTTTTGACGGCGGTCAGGAAATCGAGCTTTTCTTCCTGTAACAGCGCCTGAATCAGGTGGGCAATGACTTCGGTGTCGGTGTCTGATGCAAAGTCGTAGCCCTTCGCTAGCAATTCATCTTTAAGTTCCTGGAAGTTTTCGATGATGCCGTTGTGCACCAACGCAATGCTGTCGCGCGAAATGTGCGGATGCGCATTGCGCTGGCTGGGTTTGCCGTGTGTAGCCCAGCGGGTGTGTGCAATGCCAAGCGAGCCATTGGCCGGAGCCTGTTTCAGTTCATCTGCCAGCGCCTGCACCTTGCCTACTGCCTTGACGCAAGTTAGTTGCCCGATGTTCGTATCAACAATGGCCAGCCCCGCGGAATCATAGCCGCGGTATTCGAGCCGCCGCAGGCCTTCCACCAGAATATCCGAGATAGGGCGCTGGGTAATTGCGCCGACGATGCCGCACATGTGAGCTATTCCTTGATTGCAGGCTGAATGCCGGCGCGCTTATTTGGGTTTTTTCTTTGGCCGTTGCCAGCCATCAATGTTGGACTGTTTGCCCCGCGCAATGGCCAGCTGGTCAGGGCCGACATCTTGCGTGATCACGGAACCCGCGCCCACGGTGGCGCCGGCTGCTACTGTAATTGGCGCAACCAGCGCCGTGTTGGAACCGATAAACACACGGTCGCCGATGATAGTCTGGAATTTGTTGACGCCATCGTAGTTGCACGTGATGGTGCCTGCGCCAATGTTGACATCAGTGCCGAGCTCGCTGTCGCCTATGTAACTCAAGTGGCTCACCTTGCTGTGTTTGCCAATGCGCGACTTCTTGATCTCGACGAAGTTGCCAACCTTTGCCCCTGCCTCCAACACGGTTCCCGGTCGAATGCGAGCGAAGGGACCAATGGCGCAGTCCTTGCCGATGATGGCGTCTTCGATCACCGAGTTCGCAAAAATATGCGTGCCAGAACCGATCGAACAGTTTTTCAGCACACAGTTTGGCCCAATGACAACATTACTGGCGATATCGATCTTGCCTTCGAGGATTACGTTCACGTCAATTTCGACATCTTGCGCAACGGTGATGTTTCCGCGCAGATCGACACGTCCCGGGTCGTGCAGCATAACGCCTGCCAGCATCAGCTTCGTAGTTTCGCGTTTCTGGAAATGGCGCTCCAATTCGGCCAGTTGCTGGCGGTTGTTCACACCGCTGGCTTCAAGCTCGTCCTGACACGGCACTGTATGCACGCGGCAGCTGTCCGCGATGGCGAGCGCGATGATGTCTGTAAGGTAGTATTCGCCCTGTGCATTGCTGGTAAGGATGCGCGGCAGCCAGTCGTGCAAACGCGCAACCGGGATAGCCATTATGCCGGTGTTGATTTCGCGAATGTCGCGCTGCGCGGGTGTGGCATCTTTTTCTTCGATGATTGCACGGATATGGCCGGCACCATCGCGGATAATTCTGCCCAGTCCTTTTGGGTTGCCAACCATAGCGGTCAACACCGCCATGCTGTTGCCATCCACAGGTGTTAATAATTGGGCGAGGGTTTCTGCGCGAATCAATGGCACATCCCCGTACAACACAAGGGCAATTGCCTCTTTGTTAAGATGTGGTAGCGCCTGATGGACGGCGTGGCCGGTGCCGAGTTGTTCTGCTTGCAACACGAAATTCACTGACTGACCGGAAATGGATTTCCGAATGAGGTCTGCTTCGTGGCCGATTACAACCTGTATTGATTCGGCATTAATTGCGCCGGCTGTGTCGAGGGTGTGTTGCAGCAGGCTACGCCCTGCAAGCTGATGCAGGACCTTGGGTTTCGCGGAGTACATGCGCGTACCCTTGCCAGCGGCAAGCACGATGACATTGATCTTCTGCATTTGGCGGGGGTCCCTGCGCAAGGAATGCCGCTAGGATAACAAAAAAGCGGGGGCGGCGAAGTAGCTACCCACGAATGGCGCCAATTGCTCGCCAGCGGTATTGCCGCCAGCTCATGAAAAATGCGTCTGCGGCGGACGAAACCACTACGGGAGGCTTATTTCCCGAGTTTTTTGCGCAACTGCTGAATGGCGCGCAGCTGTGCAGCTGCTTCAGCCAGCTGGGTCGCGGCGCGTGAATACTCAAACTCGGAGTCGCGGTTGGCAATTGCCGCTTCAACATCCTTTTTGGCCTGCTCGGCCTGTGCTTCATCCATGTCGTCAGCACGGATGGCGGTGTCCGCCAGGATGTTGACGGTGCCAGGCTGCACTTCAACATAACCGCCTGACACGTAGTAGATCTGCTCCTCGCCATCTTGGGTGACCAGTCGCACCGGCCCAGGAATCAAGGCAGAGAGCAGCGGGGCATGGCCAGGCAGGATGCCCATGTCGCCAAGCGTACCGGTACAGACCAGTGATTCGACGCGACCGGAAAAAATCCGGGCTTCGTTGCTGGCGATATCGCAATGCATTGTCATGGCCATGGGTGTATTTGTTCCTAGCAGATCAGGGTCTTACTTGGCCGCCATTTTGGCTGCTTTCTCGACGACTTCATCGATGCCACCCACCATATAGAAGGCTTGCTCGGGGATGTGGTCGTAGTCGCCGGCCAGAATGCCTTTGAAGCCGCTGATGGTATCTTTCAAGGATACGTATTTGCCGGGCGAGCCGGTGAATACTTCAGCGACGGAGAAGGGCTGGGAAAAGAAGCGTTCGACTTTGCGCGCGCGGTTCACGGCCAGTTTGTCGTCTTCAGACAGTTCGTCCATGCCGAGAATAGCGATGATGTCTTTCAACTCTTTATAGCGCTGCAGAATGGACTGCACGCCGCGGGCAACGTCGTAGTGTTCCAGGCCGATCACGAGCGGATCAAGCTGACGCGAGGTAGAGTCGAGCGGATCAATGGCCGGGTAAATACCGAGCTGGGCGATCTGGCGCGATAGTACTACCGTTGCATCCAAATGCGCGAAAGTCGTAGCCGGTGATGGGTCGGTCAAATCGTCAGCGGGTACGTATACGGCCTGGATCGAGGTGATCGAACCGGTCTTTGTCGACGTGATGCGTTCCTGCAACTGGCCCATCTCTTCTGCCAATGTCGGCTGATAACCTACGGCGGAGGGCATACGGCCGAGCAGTGCGGACACTTCGGTGCCGGCCAGCGTGTAGCGATAGATGTTGTCGATGAAGAGCAGTACATCGCGACCTTCGTCGCGGAATTTTTCGGCCATGGTCAGGCCGGTCAGTGCCACGCGCAGACGATTGCCCGGAGGCTCGTTCATCTGGCCGTACACCATTGCTACTTTGGAGTTCTTGAAGTTCTCAGTGTCGATTACTTTTGCTTCCTGCATCTCGTGGTAGAAGTCATTGCCTTCACGAGTGCGTTCACCCACACCGGCAAACACGGAAAGACCGCCGCGTGCCGTAGCGATGTTGTTGATCAATTCCATCATGTTTACCGTCTTGCCTACGCCGGCGCCACCGAACAGGCCAACCTTGCCGCCTTTGGCGAAGGGGCAAACCAGATCGATAACCTTGATACCGGTTTCGAGCAGTTCATCAGATGCCGCCTGCTCAGCGAACGATGGAGCTTTGCGATGAATCGGCATTCTTTCGGTTTCGCCGATGGGGCCGCATTCGTCGATCGGGTTACCGAGCACGTCCATGATGCGGCCAAGGGTTTCGATACCTACCGGCACTGACACCGGGGCGCCGGTGCCACTGACTTTCAAGCCGCGGCTCAGCCCCTCGGTGGAGCCCATGGCGATGGTCCTTACAACACCGTCGCCCAGTTGCTGCTGGACTTCCAGGGTTATGCCCTTGTCGGCCACTTTGAGGGCCTCATACACCTGGGGCACGTCTTCGCGCGGGAATTCCACGTCGATAACTGCGCCGATGATTTGTACGATGCGACCGCTGCTCATGTCCGCTTCCTCATTATGCTTGAATCTGGATACTGAATTTTATCTTGCGTAGTTACTGCGCCGGCTTATACAGCGGCGGCGCCACTCACGATTTCCGACAATTCCTGGGTGATCGACGCCTGCCGCGCCTTGTTGTAGACGAGCTGCAGTTCGTCGATCAGATCGCCGGCGTTATCGGTAGCGCTCTTCATCGCGACCATGCGCGCGGCCTGCTCGCAGGCGTTGTTCTCAACCACTCCCTGATACACCAGCGACTCGATGTAGCGGGTCAACAGGCCATCCAGCAACTCTTTCGGCGCCGGTTCGTAAATGTAATCCCAATGGTGTTTGTATTCGCTTGCGTCCGCCGGTTGCAGCGGCAGGAGCTGTTGCACAGTCGGCTGCTGCGTCATCGTGTTGATAAATTCGTTGCTGACGAGGTAGAGGCGGTCAATGCCGCCATTGACGTAGCTGTCGAGCATCACCTTCACTGCGCCAATGACATCTGCCACGGTTGGTTTCTCGCCGATGTTGCGCACTGATGCGACTACCTTGCCACCGTAGTTGTTGAAAAAGGATGCGCCTTTCGCGCCAATTGTGCAGATATCCGCACCGGCGCCATCGACATGCCAGCGCTTCATCGAGGCGACCATTGCCTTGAATACGTTGATGTTGAGGCCGCCGCACAGTCCGCGGTCCGAGGACACCACGATGAAGCCGACGCGCTGGACCGGACGCTCTTTCATATAGACATGCTGGTATTCCGGGTTTGCGTTCGCAATGTGGCTGACCACGTTACGAATGTTGACGGCATACGGCTTGCCCAGCGCCATTCTGTCCTGGGCTTTGCGCATCTTGCTTGCCGCAACCATTTCCATCGCGCTCGTGATCTTCTGAGTGTTTTTAATACTCTTGATCTGATTGCGAATTTCTTTACCAACCGCCATCTCGAATTACCAGGTCTGGGTGGAAACGAAAGTGTTCAGCGCGGCTTTGAAGGTGGCCGCGATTTCGTCGGAGTAGTCGCCGGTTTCATTGATTTTCTTCATCAGGTCCGCATGCGTGCTATTCATGTACGACAGCAGCGCAGATTCAAAATCAGCAATCTTGTTCAGCGGCACCTTTTTCAGGAAGCCTTCGTTGGCGGCAAAGAGCACAACACCCATTTCTCCAACCGACTGCGGCGAGTACTGTTTCTGTTTCATCAGCTCAGTGACGCGCTGGCCATGTTCCAGCTGGGAACGGGTCACATCGTCAAGGTCAGAGGCGAATTGTGCGAAGGCCGCGAGCTCACGATACTGCGCGAGCGCCAGACGAATACCGCCGCCAAGTTTACGAATGATTTTAGTCTGGGCAGCACCACCCACGCGGGAAACCGAAAGGCCGGCGTTCATGGCCGGACGAATACCGGAGTTGAACAAACTGGTTTCCAGAAAGATCTGACCGTCGGTAATCGAGATTACGTTGGTTGGTACGAATGCGGATACGTCACCAGCCTGTGTTTCGATGACAGGCAGAGCAGTCAGAGAGCCGGTCTGACCCTTGACTGCGCCCTTGGTAAATTTTTCCACATAGTCGGCACTGACGCGCGCGGCGCGCTCCAGCAAACGGGAATGCAGATAGAACACATCGCCCGGATACGCTTCGCGACCTGGAGGGCGGCGCAGCAAGAGCGAGATCTGACGGTAGGCCCAAGCCTGTTTGGTCAAGTCGTCATAAATGATCAGTGCGTCCTGGCCGCGGTCGCGGTAATACTCGCCCATGGTGCAGCCGGTGTAGGGGGCGAGGAACTGCATGGACGCGGGGTCGGACGCGCCGGCCGCCACGATGATGGTGTGCGCCATTGCGCCATGCTCTTCAAGCTTGCGCACGACTGCGGCGATCGACGACTGTTTCTGGCCGATGGCCACGTAGATACATTTAATCCCGGTGCCTTTCTGGTTGATGATGGCGTCAACCGCAATGGCGGTCTTGCCCACCTGACGGTCGCCGATGATCAGCTCGCGCTGGCCGCGGCCGATCGGCACCATAGCGTCCAGAGCTTTTAACCCGGTTTGTACCGGCTGCGAAACGGACTGACGTGCGATAACGCCGGGCGCCACTTTTTCCACCGCATCGGTCAGCTTCGCATTGATCGGGCCTTTGCCGTCGATCGGATTGCCGAGCGCGTCAACCACGCGTCCTTCGAGTTCGGGGCCTATTGGCACTTCCAAAATGCGTTTGGTGCAACGGCAGGTCTGGCCTTCAGCCAAGCTCTGGTAGTCGCCGAGAACCACGGCGCCGACGGAGTCGCGCTCGAGGTTTAGCGCCATGCCATACACGCCGCCTTCGAATTCAATCATCTCGCCGTACATCACGTCGGCAAGACCATGAATGCGAATGATGCCGTCAGACACGCTAACAATCGTGCCTTCGTTCTGCGCCTGCGCTTTGACATCCAGCTTCGCGATGCGCTGTTTGATGATGTCGCTGATTTCGGATGGATTCAGTTGCTGCATGCTGTGCTTCCTCAACGCTTGCCTGATCTGACGATCAGGCATTCATGGTTCAGTTTATAGTTTCAATCAGTTTGTTCAGTTTGCCGCGCACCGAGCCGTCAATAACAAGGTCGCCGGCACGCAGGACAAGTCCGCCGATCAATGATTTGTCTACTATGGTATTCAGCTTTACTTCGCGGTTCAGGCGCTGCTTCAGTGCGGCTGCCAGTTTGGTCTTTGCTGTTTCGTCCATGGTGAAGGCAGAAATCACTTCCACGTCGACGGTTTTTTCATGTTCTGCTTTCAACATTTCAAAGATGGCAGAAATTTCCGCCAGCAGCGGCAACCGCTTGTTGGCAGCTAGAGCCAGCACAAAATTCTGACCCTTGCTGTCGAGCTCGGTTCCGCACAAGTCAATCAGCGCTTGTGCATGCGCGCCCGTACTTCGCGCTGGAGCGGCCAGATATTCAGCAACTTTCGCGTCCTTTATCAAGCTGCCAAGCAAGCCCAACATGGACGACCAAGATTTTAAATGGCCGTCCTGAACTGCAGTTTCAAATGCAGCTCGCGCGTACGGCCTTGCCAATGTGGTGAGCTGTGCCATTTATAGTCCCGCTGCCAACTTGTTCAGCATGTCGGCATGCGCTTTTTCATCAACTGCCGCTTCCAGAATTTTTTCGGCGCCGGCAACGGCTAGGGTGGCAACCTGTTTGCGCAGTTGCTCGCGCGCACGATTGACCTGCTGCTCAAGTTCGGCCTGGGCGCCGGCGATCAGACGATTGCCCTCTTCCCGGGCCTTATCTTTGGCTTCGTCGACGATTTGGTTGGCGCGTTTGTTGGCCTGGTCGACGATGCCGGCAGAACTCACTTTCGCTTCTTTCAGCAGTTCTGCCGCACGCTCCTGTGCCATCTCGAGGTTGTGCTCGGCACGGGTAGCGGCTTCAAGACCGTCTGCTATTTTCTTCTGACGGTCAGCCAAGGCTTTTACGATGGGCGGCCAGACCCAAGCCTGGCAAAACCAGACGAACAGGAAGAATGCGAATATCTGGCCTATGATGGTTGCATTCAGATTCATGACTTTACTTACCTCAAGGTTGCTGCGGCCCATCGGCGCGCCGCAACGTCAAAACACCCGGTTTTCTCTAAGGTCGATCTAGTGTCAACCTAGTACCGACCTTCTAGCGACTTGCCGCGCTTAGATCGAAAACGGCGGTGCGAAGATGAACAACATCGCCATGCCCACGCCGATGATCGAGATTACGTCCACGAAGCCAGCAACCAGAAAGAACTGGGTCTGTAAACGCGGCTGCAGTTCGGGCTGACGGGCCGAGCTTTCGATCAGCTTGCCACCGAGGTTACCGAACGCGATGGCCGTGCCAGCGCCGCAGATGCCGAAAATGAGGGCCGCTGCGAGCAGAGAGAAGGCGTAAATTGTTTCCATTGTTGTCTCCAGTGTTGTCGAAGGGTTGTTGCTAATTTTGTTGCTAATTGTTGTTGTGGTTCAGTTGCTGTATCCGCTCAATGATGCTGATGCGCCTGATTCAGATACACGATGGTCAGCATCATGAACAGGTAGGCTTGCAGCGGGATCACAAGAAGATGGAAAACGGCCCATGGGAAGAACAGGAAAAATTGCCAGTACCCCAGCATCCCGATGATCAGGAAAATCACCTCGCCAGCAAACAAGTTGCCGAAAAGTCGCAGCGCCAGCGACACGGGCTTGGCCAGAAATGCTGGCACTTCCATAATCACGTTTAGCGGCAGCGCCCATTTGCCAAACGGCTGAAAGGCAAGCTCTCCCAAAAAGCCACCCAAACCTTTGACCTTCACGCTGTAATACAGGATCAAGATGAACACGCTGATCGAGAAGCCGGCGGTAATGTTGACGTCTGTGGTGGGGACTGCTTTGAAAAAGAGGTGGGGGTCGCCGGCTATGGCCTGCGCTGCAAGCGGGATGAGATCGACCGGCACCAAATCCATAAGGTTCATCAGGAAGATCCAGCAAAAGATCGTCAGCGCCAGGGGGCCGATGTAGTCATTTTTGGCCTGAAAGCTGGTTTTTACGCTGGTTTGTACCAGTTCGACAACCATCTCGACCGCATTTTGCAGGCCGCCAGGTACGCCGGATGTGATCTTGCGGCTCACGGACATAAACAGCGCCAGGAACAAGGCGCCCAAGAGGACGGAAAAGCCCATGGTGTCAGCGTGTATTGACCAGAATCCCATCTCTTTAGCTTCTTCTTCGGTGTGGGCAAAGCCCCATTCGCCAGCGTGCTCATAGCCTTCGGGGATTTTGCCGTAGGTCAGAAAGCCCAAATGGTGCTTGATGTATTCGCCGCCCGTGGCGTATTGCTGGGTTTCGGCGGCGTCTGTCGCGTGTTCTGCCATTGCGTCGTCGTTTCCTTAATTCTTAATAAATATGTCGGGCGTGGCGAACAAGCGCCACAAGGCCGGCAATATGCACCAGCACAAATCCGGCAAACAGCCCCGGCACATGCAGGGGATCGACCAATCGAAAAACAAGAGCAAACCCTGCGCCCATCATCACCAGTTTGATCGCTTCACCTAAATAGGCGTTTTTGATCAGCTTTTCCATGGCGCGTGCGCCACTGTGGCGGAAAAAAAGGTTTGCGTACCAGCCGTTGGGCACCAAAGAGATCAAGCCTCCCAGCAGCACAGAATACGCAAACACAGCTCCCAGCAACAACAGTGAGGTTCCGGCCAGCAACAAGGTCGCGGCGGCCTGAACACTCAACAGGTAACGGGTTGGGGCTTTGATGATCGTGGCCGGCATGGCTCGCTCTTTCAGTCCCCGTGCGTACGCAGATTCATGCGCCCCGCCCGCCCGCCACAAAGCAAAATCCTGAAGGTTTTCAGGTGGTTCGCCGTCATGGTTTTTTGGGGGGGATCCCAACACGTGCGCCGCTGTTCCGGCACTCGTCAAAAGCCGCGCATTATAGGGGGCTTGCGGGGGAGCGGCAACTGAAAATCGGCTCAAACAGAGACACAAATCCGCCACTTTCGACACCACAATGCCGCGCCGTCAAGGCTATGCGATGGCTTGCGCCGAAGAGAGTGCGGGGCTTAGCGAATGTGAGCCAGAATCCCGTCCAGCTGATCGAGCGACCCGTACTTAAGAATTAGCCTGCCCTTGCCCTTGGCGGAATGTTCAACCAGCACTTCTGTGCCCAATTTTTCGGAGAGGTCGTCTTGTAAGGTGCGGATATCGGGGTCGAGCGCAGGCTTGCCCTTGCCACCGCCCTTCTTGCCCGCCTGCAGGCGCCGGACCAGAGCCTCAGTCTGACGCACGGACAACCCTTTCCCAATCACGGCGCGGGCCACACTGATCTGATGTTCCGGCGACAAGGAGAGCAGCGCCCGCGCATGTCCCATCTCCAGGTCTCCATGCTCCAGAAATGTGCGCACTTCCTGCTGTAGACCAATCAAGCGCAGAAGGTTGGTCACCGCCGTACGCGACTTGCCTACGGCGTCGGCCACTTCCTGCTGCGTTAGGTGGAATTCGTCCTGCAGGCGCTTGAGGGCAACCGCCTCCTCAAGCGGATTGAGGTTTTCGCGCTGGTTGTTTTCGATCAGGGCCATGGCTATGGCGGCATCGTCAGCAACGACCCTGACAATAACGGGAATTGTGTCGAGGCCCGCCAGCTGGCTCGCACGCCAGCGGCGCTCACCGGCAATGATCTCGTATTTGTTAGTGGTCAACGGCCGCACGACGATGGGCTGCATGACGCCCTGGGTCTTGATGGATTGCGCCAGTTCTTCCAGGGTTTCGGGGCGCAAATCCATACGCGGCTGGTATTTCCCAGGCTGGATGAATTCTATCGGCAGGTGTTTTAGCGCCCCGTCCTGTTTAGAGTTTTCGGGCGCGGGCGCGGACGGAGTTATCGGCACCTGCGTTTCCGGGCGCACAAATGTCTTATTCCGGTTGCCACCGAGCAGGGCATCCAGTCCCCGGCCCAGCCCGCGTTTTTTGTCTGTCATGTGATTGCTACCGTGATTCCTGCCGTGATCGGGCGGGGTGTTTACGCGCTGGAATTGCCAGACGCTTCGGGTGGGAGGCCCGCATGTCTGCGTAAAATTTCGCCTGCAAGCGCCAAGTAGGAGAGTGCGCCTGTCGAAGCTTTATCATACACGATTACCGGCTGCCCAAAGCTTGGCGCCTCGGCGAGACGCACGTTGCGCGGAATAACGGTGCGGTACACGGTGTTGCCGAAAAATTGCTTAAGCTGGTCGGACACTTCTTGGGTGAGTTTGTTGCGCGGATCGAACATCGTGCGCACGATTCCCTCGATTTTCAAATCCGGATTGAGTGACTGAGCAATGGCTTCGATGGTATTGGAGAGCGCGGATAACCCTTCAAGCGCAAAATATTCACACTGCATCGGAATCAGCACGCCTTCAGCCGCGACAAGGGCGTTGACTGTAAGCATATTAAGCGATGGCGGGCAGTCGATCAGGATGTAGTCGTAATCGTTGATCAGCGGCTGCAGTGCCCGCTTGAGAATTGTTTCGCGGTCGTTTTGATCGAGCAGCTCAACTTCCGCCGCCGTCAGATCTGCGTTCGCCGGCAGGACAACATAGCCGGCATTGGGCGTATGGGCCAACACAGACCGGCTATCGCTGCGGCCGGTCAGCACCTCGTAAATACTGGTTTCAAGATCGCTCTTGTTGATGCCACTACCCATGGTGGCATTGCCTTGCGGGTCAAGGTCGACGAGCAGCACGCGTTTATGCATGCGTGCAAGCGATGCCGCCAAGTTGATGCTGGTGGTGGTCTTGCC
>CAMDML010000036.1 GCA_945902215.1 Klebsiella pneumoniae
CCCGCAGGCAAGCCCGATCCCGAACAGGCGGCACAGGCTTTGTGCGACGCAGTGGCGAATTATGGATTGGCTTGCTTGCCGTGGGCGGAAGGACTGATCCAATGGCGGGCACGTGTGAACTGTCTGCGCTTATGGATGCCGGAACTGAAACTGCCGGACGTCTCCGATGCAGGACTGCTGGCCACACGCAATGAGTGGTTGAAGCCAGCCTTCAGTGGCAAAACCCGACTTGATGCTTTGAACGAATCCGAACTCGCCGCCGCCTTGAAAGCAATGATTGACTGGAATACACAACAACTGCTCGACACACACGTACCATCTCGCATCGAAGTCCCCTCAGGCCTCGAGCGCACCATTCACTACGAAGAAGGCACCCCGCCTGTATTGGCGGTGAAGTTACAGGAATTGTTCGGCCTCGGCGAAACCCCTCGCATTGCCAACAACCGCATCCCGTTAACACTGCACCTGCTCTCCCCCGGCGGCAAACCTTTACAAATCACGCAGGACCTGAAAAGTTTCTGGGAACGAACCTATCCGGAAGTGAAGAAAGAAATGAAAGGCCGCTACCCTCGCCACCCCTGGCCCGATGATCCGTGGAACGCGAAAGCTACCCATCGCGCGAAACCACGCGGCACTTAACCTGGTACAGCGTCCACTTTCACCGCCCCTTCAACGTAATACCACACACCCTTGACCCGCAGGAACAAGGCACGTTCATGATGGATGCGGTCAGGGCCATCACGTTCGCTGAAGGTTGCTTTGAATTCAACACCGCCTCTGTCGCCCTTGTGTTGGGCGACCAGAATCTCGAGGCCTTTCCACTGGGTGTAAGTGTCGTTGGTCAGGTCGGTGATATTAATCTTGCTGTGGGCAGCAGGATGCCAGGTGCGGAGGAGGAATTCACGGTAGGTGCCGGCACCGAGGGCGTAAGCACAATAGCGCGCCCGGACGAGTTGGCGCACGGATTTGGGTTTGTCCTTGAACGTCAGGAAAGGTTCGCAGCAGTCGGCGAAGAGTTTGTTGGAGCCGCATGGACAAAGAGTCAATATCATGGCGCTGTGTAAACTACCTCGCCATTGACCATCGTCAATACCGGCTTGATGTGCGCAATGTCTTCAGCCGGAATCGTCATATAGTCGCGGTCGAGTACCACAAGGTCCGCGTACTTGCCGGGTTCAAGGCTGCCTAGCACGTCTTCCTTGAACAGCAGCCACGCATTGTTGATGGTGTGTGCGCGCAGCGCCGCTTCACGGCTGACAGTGGCTTGCAGCAACTGTTCGCCGCTCTTCGCGATACCGCTCACAGCCCAGCCGATGTTCTGGAAGGGATGATAGCCCGAGACTACGGTGCCATCGGAGCCAAGGCCCCATAACACGCCGGCTTCCTCAATCTGGCGGATTGGTGGCACGCGGCTGACATCCGCTCCGTTTGCAGCGGCAGCTACCGCGCCGAGGCCGCCGGAGCTGTGCAGCGCGAACACCACGCCCAACTCTTTCGCTCTGGCAATCGTCGCATCGGAGGCTTGTTCGGCATGCGCAAGCGTCCAGCGCAGCGGTGCAATCGGTGTCGTCGCATTCACGTCTGCCATCAGGTCGAGCGTGGCCTGCATCTTGTCGTCGCGCGTGGAATGTTCGTGGATCTGCCAGCCGCGTGCGGCGGTTGTAGCGAGAATGCGGGCGTAAGCAGTAGTGGCGTCGTTGGTTGGTGGCCAGTTTTGGTCGCGAATTTCTTCATACGTCATTTCGCCGTAGGTGAACTGGCCAAAGAAGTCGTCGCCACTGCGTGCGGGTGTGCTTTCCAGCGCGCTGGCTATTTCATCAGCAGATGCACCCACCCCATTGGTGCCGTTGAGTGTGTAGAACACGCGCATGGCGAGCGCACCATTGGCGGCGGCACGGCGGAGCACATCGTAATGGTGCGGCGTAACAGTGTTGCCGCCGATATCGAGCAGTGTGGTCATGCCATTTGCGAGATAATCGTGCACTGTGAGTTGAATACTGTTGTTCCAGGCCGCGTCCGCCGTCGGCGGGATTTTGTCGGCAACACTGAGAAAGGCTGCGGCACCGTTCAACACCCCGGTCAGCTCACCATCGTTGATTTCCACGCCCGCTGCCAATGGTGCGCCTGGTACTAGTCCGGCCTTAGCAAGTGCCAGCGAATTGGCAAAGCCACGGCCATAGCCTTGCTGGATGTACACCGGATTGTTGGGCAGCAGTGCATCGAGTTCGTAGCGCTGGAACGGCCGCTGGTCGTCGCGGAATTGCTCCGGAATCCAGCCACCGAGCACGACCACCCATTCACCGGGCGGTGAGAGCCCGGCACGCTCGCGCAGCATATTGAGCGCAACCGCGCGTGAATTCACTTCGTCCCAGCGGACTTGGCGATACCACTGTTCGGTGGCGCGCACAAAATGATTGTGATTGTCGATCAGGCCAGGTACCACCGTGCGGCCGGCGAGATCAGTGATAGTCGTGGCAGCCCCGGCGAGTGCGGAGATGTCGGCCGTAGTGCCCACGGCCAGAATGCGCCCACCCTTGATTGCCAGCGCCTCGACGATGGCGAAACCTGCGTCCACGGTCAGAATCTGGCCATTGATCAATATCTGGTCTGGAGAGTCAGAGTTCTGTGGCACCTCACGCGAGCATGAAGAGGTTAACAAAACCAGCAAGAGGGTTCCGGCGAAGTGCCAACTTGTGCGCATGTTTCGTCTCCGTGGTGGGTTCCGGCAACTTAAACCAGCCCAGTTGCGCAGGCAAGCACCGACTATCGAAGGAACCGTGATGTACCGGCGGTGCCGCACTATTTTTCGGTGGTTGGTGGTAGATAGTTCTGGCCGATCGACATCGCGGCGATACGCGATAGATGCGTGTAAGGCAGCCCCGTTTCGTCATGCCATTGGTTGAACGCTTCCTGCACCAATTTCAAATCACGCTTGCTGGTCGGGTTAGCCGCCAGCTCCACACCCGAGGCACGCAGCCGAGCCGTTACATCCTGACTGAGAATGAAACCATCCCTGCCAATGAAGCGGATGAAGTACATCGCGGTATTACCGCCCAGCCGACTGCCCTCTTTTTTTAGCCAGGCCATCAAACCGATCTGGTCATTGACGGGCCAATTGGCGAAATGCTTGGCGAAAGAGCCATACTCCTCTGCGGCATTCCAGACGAAGTGCGCGTTGGCGAGCACTGTACGAATCTTGATACCGTTGCGAATAATGCGAGTGTCTTCCTGGTAGGCATCCCACTTTTCCGGCGCCAGATGCGCGAGACCCTTGGGATTGAAACCATGGAATGCTTCCTCGAAGCCTTTCCATTTGTGTTCGACAACCTTCCAATTGAAGCCGGCCTGAAAGACGCACTGCGTCATCATCGCCAGATAGCGATCGTCGGGGATTTTGGCGAGCTGCTTTGGGGTCAGTACGCGATGCGCCAGCAACTTTTCCAGCGCAGCTTTGCCGCCTTTGCGCTCTTCGGCAAGTTTGCGGATTGTCTTGAATGGAGTGAGTTTCATCCAGGCCTCCAAGTGCATAGAGGTCCACAATATAGTACCGATTGAGGAATGGCGCCTGTTATTGTGCGATCAGTTTTTCGATCAGGGCGGCTGTTTCAACGTGCAGGTCACCCCCTGACCCACGGCCAAACGCACCGGCGCGACCCATAGCGGCGTCAATCGGTGCGTTGCCGCTGGCATCCTTGTGTTCGAGGTCGGCACCCTTGTCTGCCAACAATTGCACCACGCTGTTCCAACCCTGCGTGGCGGCGCCGAAGATGGCGGTCTGGCCGTTGTTCTCGGTGATATTGGGATCGGCACCGGCTTCGAGCAGAATGCGCGTAGCTTCCAGCGCTTGCGCTTCATTGCGGAAACGGCCGCGGGTGTCGATCGCGCTCTGGCGGAAACCGGCGGCAACGATCAATGGGGTGACGCCTTCTTCGCTCGGCAGTTCGGTCAGCGCGCCGTGTTTGAGCAATAACTCCAGCATCGGAATGTCGCCGCCGCGTGCTGCACGAAACAGCGACGTTACACCGGTGCGGAGCAAGCCATCCGCGCCACGGTCAGCACCGAGCGCACGATACGGCGGAAACAGTTTCAACTGCAGGTTCGCGTTGCCGCCCTTGGCCAGTACCAGCTCGGCAATTTCCAGCGGCGTGGTGAGGTCGCCTGACAAACGGTCAGCACGCCCGCCATGCGGCAGTGTGTTGTAGTCCACCGCCGTGTACAGGGGATTGCGGCCGTAGATATCCCACTTGTCGGGATTGGCGCCCGCTTCGAGCAACAACTTCATTGAATCCCATTTGGCGTTAAGACCGGCCATTACGAGTGGCGTAACACCGTCGGGATCAGCCTGGTTCAGATTCGCACCAGCCTTGATCAACGCCGCTACACACCCCGTGCAACCTTCACGGGTGGCGTACAGCAACGGGGTCATGCCACCGGGCGGCAGAATCTTCATGCGCGGCTCGGCAGTCACCTGACGTTCCCAATTGTTGGGCAGCGACTGCGCATCAACCTCAGCACCCTGCTCAAGCAGAAACTCGACCATCGCAGGCTGCAACTGTGCCGCGGCCCACATCAGCGCCGTCTGGTTGCGCCACTTCTCACGCGTATTGACGTCGGCACCGGCAGCAACCAGCACGGCGGCGGCTGCCACATTCGGGGTGCGCGCGATAATCATCAGTGCAGTTTGGTCATCCGCGCCGCGTTCGTTTGCTTCAGCGCCGGCGTCGAGCAGCATCATGATAATGTTGGTATTGCCGATCATGGCGGCCTGTGACAGCGGTGTGGCGCCGTATTCGTTGCGCGCCATTACATCAGCATCGCGTTCGAGCAAACGTGCAACCAGCGCTTCATCGTTGTAATAAATAGCCCAATGCAATGCAGTGGTGCCATCAGACTGCGACTGATTGACGTCGGTATTGCTACTGACAAGTTCCTGGGCGGCAGCCGTTTCGCCGGCACTTGCGAGCTGCAAAAGTTGCTGCTCGTTGCCATCCTGCGCCTGAGCCCGGCCTATAAGCAGTGCTGCAAACACCGCCGCGGCCAGCGCGGTTTTACGCATTGTTGCTGTCATTACGCGGCTCATCACACGTCCTCAATCAAACCAGTGCTGTCGCCGGCATTGGCCACAATGTCTTCCTCCGGCACGCCGATGCGATCGAGAATGGTCAGCATCACGTTGGAGACCGGTGCGCGGTCGGGCGCCAGAATGTGCTGGTTGCCTTTGATACGGCCGCCGGCGCGCCCAACGATCGAGATCGGCAATGGATAGTGGTCGTGCGCGTTCGAGTTGCTCATGTTGGAGCCGTACAGCAGCACGGCGTTGTCCAGCATCGAGCCATTGTCGCCATCGGGCAGCGCGGCCAGCTTGTCGACAAACTTCGCAAAAACATCAGTGTGATATTTTTGAATCAGCATCAGACGCGCCATTTTTTCCGGGTTGTTCTGGTGGTGCGACAGTGGATGGAAGGCATCGGACACGCCGACATGGTTGTAGGTCTGGTTGCTGACTTCCGCCGCAAACATCATGTTGGCAATGCGCGTGATGTTGCCTTGATAGGCCAGCAGGATCATGTCCATCATCAGATTGATGTGCGAGTCGAAATCGCCGGGGATCCCCAGCGGCGCATCGGGCAGGGTCATGTGTGACAGATCGTGCTCGGCGGTTTTCTGCACACGGCGTTCAACTTCGCGCACGGTTTCCAGATAGTCGCTCAGCACCACACGGTCGGCGGCACCGAGGCGTGCATTCAAGGCATTGGATTCCGTGATCATCAGGTCGAGTACGCTGGACGTCTGTTTGCCGATGCGTTCACGTTCGGAACCATTGTCACCCACACCAAACAAGGTCTGGAACAATTTACGCGGATTGTTTTCCATCGGCAGCGGCGTGGTCGGCGTGCGGAACGAAATTGTACCGGCATAGCTGCAGCCATAGGCGCGGTCGCAAGAGCCGGCGGCACCGCTGGTTTCAGTGGCGACTTCAATGGACGGTAGCGGCGTGTCCTGGCCAATGTATTTGGCGGCAATCTGATCGATCGTCGTGCCGCCAAAGGGTTCATGGCTGATGCGGGGCGCAGCAGCGGTTAGCCAGGTTCCCGGCGTGATTGCATGCACCGGGCCGTAGGCACGCTTGTTTTCCAGGTTCGACACAATGGTGATGTGCGACTTGTATTTTTCGAGCGGCGCCAAGAGTGACTTCAGTTCGAAATCAGAGCCGGCCTTGTCTGGTGTCCAATTGCCCATCACGGCACCGTGCGGAAAATAGAAGAAGCCCATGCGCGGCAAGCTGACCGCGGCGGTTTGCGCCAGCGCGGTGCTTGCCGGAATCATCGCGTCCAGCAAGGGCAACGATACTGTAGCCAGCGCACTGCGCAAGAAGGTTCTGCGTGGCAGATGTTTCTTGGATATGAACATTGTCATCTCTCCTCTACCCTCAGGTAGTGTTAACGGCTACCGACCTGCACACCATCGGTCGGAATGCTTATCTTCTGGAACTGCTCGCTCGCAATCACCCCGTTGATGATGGCGGAAAAACTGTAATTGTCTGCGGCTGCCCCATGCACGATCTTGCGCACAGCAGGCATATCGTGGGCTTCAACACTACGGCCCATTGCATAGGTCAGCATCTTCTCGGTAAAGACTTGCGCGAACTGGTCAGGCCGCGCCACCAGCGCTGCCCGCAGTTCATTGACGCCGCGCAAAGGCGTGCCGTCAGCCAACTGGCCGCTGGCGTCGATCGGAATGTTGCCGGCATCACTGTCACGCACACGCCATTCGCCGATGGCATTGAAATTTTCGAGCGCAAGACCCAGCGGGTCCATCACGTCATGACAGCCAGCGCAGGCAGGATTGTCGCGGTGCATCGCCAAACGTTCGCGCACAGTTTGCGCCACCATCACGCCTTCCGGAGTTTCGGGGAAGGCTTCAACGTTTGGCGGCGGATTGGCCGGCGGCACACCCTGGAAGTTCTCCATGATGTAGGCGCCGCGAATTACCGGCGTGGTACGGTTGGCATACGAGGTGACCATCTGCACACCACCTTTGCCGAGCAAACCACGGCGCTCTTCCTGTGCCAGATGAACTTTGCGGAAATTGTCGCCCTTGATGTCGGTCATGCCGTAGTGCAGGGCAAGATCTTCATTGAGGTACGTGTACTCGGAAGTCATCAGCTCCAGCACACTCGAGTTTTCGCGCAGCAGATCGGACACGAACAAACTGATTTCATCCTGGAACGCGGTGAGCAGGCCCCGGTTGTAGTTCGCGAAGATCTCCGGGTCAGGATCAATGTTTTCCAGATCACGCAAGCGCAGCCACTGGAACACAAAATTGTCGATGAGCGCGATGGCGCGCGGGTCGGCCAGCATGCGTTCGACTTCTTTCTGCAAATTGTCGCCTTGCCGCAGCTCACCGCGTGCAGCCAGGTTGATGAGCTCGGCATCGGGCAGCGAGCTCCACAGGAAGAAGGACAGGCGCGAAGCGAGCTCGATATCACCAATGGGCACCACTGCCCCTGGGGCCGCGTTTTCCGGAGCGAACTCGGCACGGAACAGGAATTTCGGGCTGCCCAGAATTGCCATCATGCCGTTCTTGATGCCATCGTCGAAATTGCCTTGCTCACGGCCTTCGGCGTAGAACTGCATCGGTGCTGTCAGGTCATCATCAACCAGCGGCCGCCGGAAGGCCTGCCGCGCAAGGTTGCCGAGGATCTGGCGCGCGCAATCCACTTCCTGCGCCGGGGTTGCCGGTGCGCAGATCATCACTTTCTCGCGCATCGGGGTATGGTTATCGCCATTGATCTTGAGCGGGCCGGTGATCTGCACGCCGGACATGCGTGCGATACGGTCCATGCCGCGGTTCACGTCGAGGCTGTGCAGGAATTCATCGGACTCGGCAAAACTGCGCGCAACGAAGGCGATGCCGATCTTGTGCGGGCCGGAGCTTACGGTAATCGGAATATCCTTGAAGCGGCCATTGATCTCGGCCACTGCCGGTGCCTGAATCTGGTCCAATGCTTTCAGATCTTCACCACCGCCAATGGTGTGTTCGAAAATCTTCTCGCCATCGAGAGTCACAATGACGTCGTGTTCATATTCCATACCAAGCGTGTAACCGGCTCCGGCCATGCGCGGGATCGTGATCGTGTAGTCGCCATCCACGGGGAAGATATGTTCAACGAGGGTACCCCCGCGGGTGCCAAGCGGCAGGCCATGCACGTGTGCACCCTGATGCGAACTGTCGGCAGGATAGGAAAAGGTTTCATTGCGCGGGTTGGGCGAGCCCACCGCCTGGTCGCTGACCAGACGCGCGGCAGCCACATACTGATCCAGAAATGATGGCGAGATTTTTAGCACGCCGGCCATGTTGTCGAAACCATCGCTGTTGTCGTCTTTCGGCAACGCCAGTTCCGGATTCAGTTTGACCCCGGTCATGTCGAAGATTGCATTCACATATTCCGTGCGGTTTAGCCGGTGCAGGCCAACACGGTCCAAAGCGGGATTTTCAGCGGCATGCGCATCCAGGGTGTTTTCAATGCTGGTGATCAGATTCCAGCGCTCATCCTGACTGGGCTGCTCTTGGCTTGGCGGCGGCATTACGCTGCCGCGCAGTTTTTTCAGGGCGCGCTCGAAGATGTCCGCATCCTGCGCCACGAGCTCGGGGCTGAGAATCGTGAAGTCGATACCGCCGGCGTAGTCGTCGAGGTTGTGACAGTCGGTGCAATAGTTTTCGATTGTGCTCCAGTGCTGCTTCAAATCGCTCAGCGCGGTGGCATAGTCCGGCTGCGCCGAGGCAGCAGTACCCAGCAGCAGAGTGACCATGCTGATTGCCTGGGTTAGTTTGCGCTTTGTTGTGTGCATTGTTGTCTCCAACTGCTTATATGATGTTGCGCACTGCGCGACCGGGGACGTGGTACCAGGTGCCTTTGTACAACAACGTCAGGAACAAGGTGGGGTCGCCGAGGCTGGAGCGGTAGTCTGCCATCGGGTCGGCCGCGATAAAATCTTCCAGGCTGCGTCCGGTCTGGAACGCTTCCGCCACTTTGGCGTATGCGTGATCGAGCACTGCGCCCTGTGCTTCCAGCGCAGCTTTGCTCAGCACGCCGCCTGCTGTAGCGATTACCTTGGTGGTTTCGGTGGTCAGGGCCAAGAGTCCTGTGTTGGATTTTTGCGCGCCGTTGATCCAGCCGCCGGTGACATAGTCGAGCAAGAGATACGTATCAACGGCGAGCATGGACCCTACAAACAATACATCCGCTTTGGTGAAACGCACATAAATGTCGCCGTCTGTGCTGCACTGGCCGAAGAGGCCGTACTCGATAGTTTCGTCGCCGAGGGCGAGGCTGCCATTGGTATAGAAGGTCTGACTAGCCTGCTCGGCCTTCACCCATGGCGTGTAATCCGTACCTTCCCAGTCGGCATGGAATTCGGCGTTCTGCCAGAGGCGCGTGTTTTCGTGGGCGATAATTGGTGTGCCTTGCGGCCCAAGCACTGTGTTAAGGCCGCAGTTTTCGCGGCGCCAGTTGGTGTTGAACAGCGCGCTGACTGGTTTGTCGTTGGTCAGGCGGCTTATCTCAGCCATCAATGCCTGAGCATTTTCAGGATGGCCGCCACCAACGATCACGACAGAGTCCGGACCTTCGGCCACCAGCACGTTGCTGCCAGCACCGCCGATCAGGGTCAAACCACCGCCGAGGTCGGTTGCGGTGAACGCAGACTGTGCCTGTAGCTGTATTGGGAATTGGAGTGCCAGTGACGCCACACCAAAGCCCATGCAGAGCTCGCGTCTTGTGTACATCTGCTTGCTTGGCTGTTTGCTCATAACTATTTGTTTTAACCTGCTTTTACTACTTGTTTTGACGCACTTTTTAACAGGAAATTGCGGAAACTTTACGAAAATAAAGCCCTGCCACTGCAAAGACCGGGCTTTGCTTGATCCCGATCAGCTTCCAGTCAGCTTTGGCCGTGATTACGCGCCACGACAGGGCTGCTGTTATTGAGCAGGGGACTGACTAAAATCGGGTATCTGCAGGCCTTTTTCCTGCAAGTAGTCGTCGTAGATCGACTCGCTGCAGGAGTACTCCAGGATCGAAGTCTCCGGGGCCCAGCGCAGGCTGCCGGTGACGGTGTATGGCTCAGTGTAGAGCCGCGCGTCGGTCAGCGTCAGTGCGTTGTTCAGGTACTTGGTCATCACGCCTTCCGCATTCGGGCGCTCCTCAACGGTGATGCGCTCGACCACGGTCGCGGTGTCCGTGTTCGGCAACCGGCGCATGTATGGATATTCCTTCAGGTAGGAGGTTTCAACGACCAGGGTGTCGCCTTCCCAGTGGCCCACCGAATATCCCATCGATGTAGCAAGCACTGGCTCCGGCCGTGGATGCCCCTCAAGGTAGATCTTGCGGTACTGCCAATAGCCTTCCCAGAACATGTTGATAAAGCTCTCGGTCTGCACGATTTCGACCGCGAAGGGGGCGCCCCAAATACTGCGGGGCAGCCCGGGCACAACACACCAGCCGCCTGGATCGTCTACGGTGGTGAAGGCGGCGACGTAATCGTCGAAAAGTTTCTGGGCATAAGCATTGAACGGATACTCTGCGGCGTTGCGGCCACCCGGACCGCCAGCGGGGAACCAGACGCCGCTCAGATCGACTTCGGCCTGAGCCAGCGTCAACGGTAAACATCCTGTCAGCAATAGTGCGGCTTTGCGTAGCGTACTGGTTAAGGTGCTGAGCGTACTTGTGAGTCCGGACATATGCTATTTACCCTGCTTTTTAGTTATGGTTGGCTGCGGCCGGGACGGTGCGAAACGAGGGCCGACTTTAGCATACGTGCCGAGCGCGCCCCTAGAGTCGTTACTGCAAACGGCTGGCCAGTGGCGCTATTGCCGGCCAAAAAAAAGGGGCTGATCTTCACGGATCAGCCCCTTTTGGTTTTATTACGACTGTTACGGCTTGCGCACAACGAACAAGAACTGGTCTGTCTCGCCGCGTACAGAAGCTTCCCTGACGCCCAACGTATGATCGTCGGCCGGGTTATTCAGCAGATCGGACTCGCTGACAACAACGAAGCCGGCTTTCTCGATCTCGGCACGCGTGAGGTCGACCGGGATGCGATGCAGGGTTGCGTTGTCAGCACCGGTTGTACCTTCATGGTCGATGATGATGGCAACACCGCCGGATTTCAGCGCATTGAAAATATCTTTCAGGAATGCCTGGGAACCTTCTTCGCCGCGGAAGTTGTACGCGTCGTGATAGTTCTGCGCGGTGATGGCGGCATCAGCAGTGCCGGCAGGAATGGCGGACATTGCGGTGAACACCGGCTCAGCATTGCCAAGTTCGGCGGCCATGTCTTTCTGGGCCTGACCGCTGTTGGTTTCCAGTGCGCGCTCACCCACTTGTGACAGCACTTTGCCAGTCGGGCCCACGGCAGCGGAGAGTACGCGGGTAAAGTAACCGCCACCGGCAGAGACGTCGATAACGGTCCAGCCTTCCTGCACACCCAGCAGCTCCATGGTTTCACGCGGTTTGCGTGCAGCATCACGGTCGATATCAGCCTGCGGACGCGCCGCGATCTTCGCATCGAAATCGGCAGGCAGGGCCAGCGCCAAACTGGCCAGGCCCAACGTCAGCATTGCGGCATAACTGGTTTTTCTGAAGAACATGTTCATGATTATTTCCCTACTCTCGTTGTGTTAACTGTTGTGTTAACTAATGTATTAAGAAACGTGTTTGGTAACGGTAAAATTGTGATGATCAACAACAGGTCATGCTGACCTGCTTCGCGGCGAGGCAAAGTAAGCCAGCGCTCCCGACTTGGCAAGAAAGACCGGGGGGGGCGGGCTATTATTGCCACACTTAGCCTCTCTGGCCACTATGAAAACAACAAAACGCCCTGATAACAATAGCTTTTAAAAACAAGACGAGGTCGCCACGAAACCCGCCATCCGCGCGCAGCTTTTAGTCATACGGCATCCTCTCAATAGGCCGCCGGAGCCGGCCCCGAACCGAATACAGTCGGCTCGTACAAGGCCAAGTGCTGTGAATCCAGCAGCTGCTCGCGGGGCAGCATTTTCAGCATGGAGTAGTGCTCAATCAGCGGCTTGAACTTGGCGATGCCGCGCTCACTCAGGCAACTATAGAACAACAGCACCACTTCGTAGCTGGACAATTGCGCGCGCACCAGATTGGTGTAGTGCTTCTTGTCGGCAACGCCACTTCTGTCGACATACTTGAGAATGTTGTACAAGGTCAGAAAGTAGTGCCCTGCTTCCGGCTCGATCTCCGCATTGAAGTGCAGGTAGGTACGGCGAATCCGTTCAAGCTCATTGGCACCGGCATCTTCGGTCCGGCGCTCCCGCCAGCGTGCGGAAAAATTGGCATAGAACACCCGAAAGCAGTCGCGGCCCCGCTCCGTTACTACAGCGGTACCTTCGTGCATGAGGTCCAGGGAGTTGACGATGTCGCTGTGGAGCCGGAGCAACTGAAAAAACGTATTCTCGAAACTTTGCAGGCGCAGCGTGGCGTTCTGCAGGACAAGCTGTTCGCGCTGCGCCACCATTTCCGCGCGCGACAGTTCATATTCGTGGCGCTGCAATCTAAGATCGGCCCGCTGGAGCAGGATTGCATACAGCACACCGGCGAATGCGAGCCCGGAGAACAGCGCGTTGATGGCGCCAAACATGTCACCGAAAATACCGCGACCTTCACCGGCATAGAAATAGATAAGCACCCCTGAAGCGGCCCATACCACAACGACCAGCAACGTCAGCAGCAAGGGCCCGGCCAGTTTGGGATCTTTGGGCTTGAAACTGTGCGGCATCACAAAGGCCTCCCGGGCTCAGGTACTGCCAAGGTAACTCATTCCGCTACGTTCGCAAACGGGCACGGCGCCACCACAGCAAGGCACACACGAGGATGCAGGAAGCCACCATCGCTATCGGAAACAACATTGTTGTCAGCGTGCGACTTTCCAGTGCCAGCAGGGATATGGCGCTGCGCAGCGCAAACAGAAAGTAGAACAAGGGACTTTCTTCGTGGGGATGACTGTAGAGCTTGCGCAAGGTCGGCCCAAAACCGAGTACATCGACAACCGTCAGTATCACCACCGACCCTAGCGGATCAGCCGTGAAGTACCACAGCGGCAGCGACGCTAATGCTGCCCATAGAAATGCCCAGTCGGCGCGGGTGATGGCGATGTCGCCATGCAGCCGCCAGGCCAGCCAGGTCACGTAGAGCGTAATGACTGCCGACACCCCGGTGGGTTGCGCACCGGCACCACCCTCGGCACTGACTTGGGCGAAAAACACGACCGAGGTGGTAATGCTCCAGATCACCCAGGAAAAAAAATGCGGCTTCATCACGCCCTTGCGAATATCGATGATATAGGGTGCGTACGACACGAAGGTGAGGATGATCGCGGCAAGGCTGGCCGCCTGGTAGTACGTCATATGAGAGCCAAGCTCCGTCCCTGAAGGGATAAATTGGGGTCAGCACCCCATTTAGCTGACACTTGGCTATAATCCCGCGCCATCAGCCATTTATTATCATAACAATAGGTGACCCATGCTGCAGTCCCTGAAATACCTGCGCCTGACCTGTGCCGCACTGTTAATGGCCTTGGGTGCACCCGCTGTTTCCGCCGCCGAAGAGATCACCCCCGCGCCGGCTTTCTCCGTGGAACAACTTACCGCACTGCCTACCGACAACTGGATTACCAACGGCGGCAACCTTGCCAACCAGCGTTATGCACCGCTAGACCAGATCAACCGCGACAACGTGGCCAACCTCAAAGGCGTCTGGCGTGCCGACCTGATGGAATCCGCGCTTGAGTTCAAGCACAACAACCAGGCCCAGCCGCTGATTTACGACGGCGTCCTCTACAACTCCACCGGTCAGGACGACGTGTTTGCGATCAGCATCGAAACCGGCGAGGTGCTGTGGTCGTATTTTTCGGGTTTGCAGGACAGCGATGTGTTCGTATGCTGCGGCTGGGTCAGTCGCGGTTTGGGCATGGGTGAGGGCAAGATCTTTATCGGCCAGCTCGATTCAAAACTGATCGCGCTCGACCAGAAGACCGGGCAGATCGTCTGGTGGAAGCAGTTGGAAGATCCGGAGATCGGTTATTCACTCACCGCCGCGCCGCTCTACTTCGACGGCAAGGTCATCATCGGCAATGCCGGCGGCGATCTCGGTACGCGCGGCCGCGTGCAGGCTTTCAATGCCGATGACGGCGAATTGTTGTGGACCTTCTACACCATTCCGGGTCCGGGCGAATTTGGTCACGATACCTGGCCTGCCGACAGCGACGTGTGGCAATGGGGCGGCGCCCCGGTGTGGCATACACCGGCAGTTGATCCCGAAGCCGGCCTGATTTACTTCTCCACCGGCAACGCCGGCCCGGTGCTCGGCGGCGCCGTGCGCCCCGGTGACAACTTGTTCACGGCCTCCATCGTTGCCATCGACGTGAACACCGGCGAATACCGCTGGCACTTCCAGGAAGTGCATCACGACATCTGGGACTACGACGCGCCCAACCCGATCATCCTGTTCGAAGCCGAATACAACGGCGTGATGCGCAAGGGCTTGGTGCAGGCCGGCAAGACCGGGTGGCTCTATATTCTCGACCGGCTGACCGGTGAACCACTGCTCGGGATCGAGGAACGTGAAGTGCTGCAGGAGCCGCGTCAGGCCACCTCCCCAACACAGCCCTATGTGATCGGCGATTCGTTAATCCCGCTGGAAGTCGCCTACGCGCCGGAGAACTATGAACTCGTGAATCAGGGCCGCATCTTCACGCCCTTTTACGAAACCACCGTGTTCACCCCGCTCGCCGGCGTCAACTGGCCGCCGAGCGCCTACGATCCGGCCACCAATATCATGTTCGTATGCGCCACCGATACGGCCAACGCCGCGCGCGCAGATGCCAGCCAGTTCGAAGCGCCAACCTTTGATGGCCAGTTCCTCGGCGGTGCGTACGTGGGCGCCGGCCTGATTCGCCGCGGCATTTATTCCGCAGTTGATCTGAAGACCAACAAGATCGTGTGGCAGCGCCAGTTCAACGAAGGTTGCCGCAGCGGTTCACTCGCCACGGCTGGCGGGCTGGTGTTCATGGGCCGCACCGATGGGCGTTTGATTGCGCTCGATGCGAGCAACGGCGAACGCTTGTGGGAATTCCGCACTGATGCGCCGATCAACTCCGGCATCAGTACCTTCATGCGCGACGGCACACAATACATTGCCGCCTATGCCGGTGGTGGTTTGTTCGGCGCGGCGAAAGGCGATGGCGTGTGGTTGTTTGCGCTCGACGGCACCCTGACCCAGTTGCCTCCGCCCACGGCAGCAGGTCCGGCAGGCCCGGCACTCACGATTCCCGAAGGGCGCGTGGCAAACATCGACGAAGGGCGTACGCTCTATAAACAGTCGTGCATTTATTGCCATGGCGACACCGGCACCGGTGGCCACGGCGGCGGCGCGGAACTGACTTCAGTGCTTGCCACGCAGGACATCATCACCATGCTCAGCACCGGCCGCAACGCGATGCCGAACTTCCGGCCGGTAATGACCATCGAGCAGATGCACGATATCGCCACGTATCTGACTGAAGATTTGTTGAAGCAGGACTAAGGCTCGAACCCTCCCGGAACCCAGACCATGCGCAAGACCGGAATCATCGGAACCGTCCTTGTGCTGGTCGTGCTGGCCGGTTCGCTCTATGCGCAGCGCGGCTTCCGCCGCAACAACTTTGGACCCACGCCGGGCACCCCGCCGGAGGGCCCTGCTGCCGAATGGACCTTTGCGCGGCTGGCTTACGACGGTCTCGAAGGCAACGGCCCCCTCTGGGATGTGGACTACCCGGGTGCCGAGTATCACTTCTCACGCGCAGTGAAACGACTGACGCGTATCGACCCGCACGAAACCGGTTACGTGATCAGCCCCGACTACGACGACATGTTTGACTACCCGTGGCTGTATGCCGTGGAACCCTGGAGCTGGAGCTTCACCGCAGATCAAGCCGCACGCCTGCGCGAATACTTGCTGCGCGGCGGCTTTTTGATGGTCGATGACTTCCACGGCGAGTACGAGTGGCAATCTTTCATGAGCGGCCTGCGCCGGATTTTTCCTGACCGTCCGGTGGAAGACATTCCTGCAATGGAAGCCTTGTACCAAATGCCGTTCCCGTTGACAGAACGCTTGCAAGTGCCAGGCCCGCGTTACATGTGGACAGGATTAACGTACGAACGCACCGATGGTGATGTGCCCCACTGGCGCGGTGTGCGCGATGACGAGGGCCGCTGGATGGTAGTGGCCTCGCACAACATCGACTATGGCGAAGGTTGGGAACAGGCCGACTCGCCGGAGTATCCCGAGCCCTTTACGCGTCAAGCCTACGAAGTGGGGATCAATTACCTGATCTACAGCCTGACTCACTGATCCAGCAAGCGCTGAAGTCTTTGTTGTGGCAGTGTCCAGTCCGGACTCAGCTCAATCGCAGTACGATAGCTCTGTTCGGC
Source organism: Klebsiella pneumoniae (assembly GCA_945902215.1). Classification (GTDB taxonomy): domain Bacteria; phylum Pseudomonadota; class Gammaproteobacteria; order Pseudomonadales; family Pseudohongiellaceae; genus CAILUG01. Next base: position 16,501 of record CAMDML010000036.1, read on the forward strand.
TGCTTCCGGATTCCCCAGTTTTTCGTAGGCCATGCCCATGTCGTAGTACGCGACATGCTTCTCATCAAGGTTCATTTCCAGCGCGGTGTTGTATGCAACAAGCGCATCGTCATAGCGCTCGGCGAAGTAGTACAGGTTACCCTTGCCGATAAACGCTTGTGGCAACTCCGCTTGTATTTCCAAGGCACTGTTGTAATCGTTGAGCGCATCCTGAAAGCGGTCGAGCGCTGCCAGCACGATACCGCGATTGACGAAGGTCGCTGCCCGGTCACGCCGATTCAAAGGCTCTTGCTCCAGCGCACGGTTGCAGGAGGCGAGATCACCGCGCGAAGGGTTTAGCCTTGCTGTCATCTCGGCCGTGAAGGCGCAGGTTCTGGCGTCATCACCACCGCTGATCACAGTCATCGATTGGGCTTGGGCCAGACTGCCGGGTAATAGCAATAACAACACGCTTGCCACAACGGCCAAAGGTTTCCATTGCTTAGCCATGTGCATTACCCCTCCGCATGTTCAGATCTCTTACTTTACTCTTTCATGTGATGTTTGTGAGCCACAGGCTTCATCAAAGCATTGCTGACAAGGCCGATGGCAAGCAATACCGCCATCAGGTACATCGTGGTGTTGTAGACGCTCGAGGTCGGGTCCATCGTGCCGGGCGGTGCGATTTCCATCAGCCGCGCAATTGTGACCGTTTGCGCCGCAACCAACTGATCGAGCTGATCGAGTCCCGCGCCGAAGCGCTGTTGGAAGGCGGCCGGGTCAACCTGCGCGGCGAGATCTTCAATCGCACTCCCGATGGCAGACTGGCGCAAAGAGGTTATAGCAAGGGGACCGACCACGCCGGCTGTACTCCATGCAGTCAGCAACCTGCCATGAATACCACCAACGAATTTGGTGCCGAACACATCGGCGAGATACGCCGGGATCGTCGCGAAGCCACCGCCGTACATGGTGAAGATCAGCATCGTGGCGCCGTAGAACATCACCAGCCAGATTACGTTGGGATTGGCGCCAACCTGATTTGCGGCGAAGGGCACCGAGCAGTACAGCACAATGCCGAGCGCGAAGAAGATCCAGTACGTGTTGCGGCGACCAATATAGTCAGACGCGCTTGACCAGATGAAGCGTCCGCACATGTTGAAGATGCTGATCATCATCACATAGGTCGCGGCGAAGGCGCCGTCAACAATACGCGGCAACGTGGTGCCGAAAATTTCGCTCATCATCGTGCTGGCAACACCGAGCACGCCGATACCGGCGGAGACATTCATGCAGAGCACAATCCACAATTGCCAGAACTGTGGCGTCTTCAGTGCTTCGTCGATGTCAACATTGTGGTAAGTGATAAGCTTGGTTTGTTCGGCGCTTTCCGGCGGCGGGGTCCAGCCCGCTGGTTTCCAGCCTGCGGCGGGGATGCGATATGAAAATGCCGCGATCAGCATGATGATGAAATACAGCAGCCCGAGTACCACGAACGTTTGCGCCACACCCACTGACCCCGTGCCCACGGCGTATACACCTTCGGCACCACGCACCAGCATGCCGGCCACGTCGTTTGCACCGATCACCACGACTTCAATCTGCGCGCCGGCCTGTTCCACAAAGCGCCGACCGCCTTCGGTGATCAAGCTCACCTGGTCAACCGTGCCGAGATAATCCGGTGCTTCATAAAAGAACTGCATGAACCAGCGCTTCAAGGGCGCACCGATGATCGCGCCGCCACCAAAGCCCATGATCGCCATGCCGGTAGCCATACCACGACGATCAGGGAACCAGCGGATCAGCGTGCTGACCGGCGACACATAACCCAAACCCAAACCACAGCCACCGATAACGCCATAGCCGAAATAAATCAGCCACAGCTGATGCGTCATGATCCCGATACTGCCAATCAGGTAACCGCCACCCCAGCAGAAAGCAGCCACGGTGCCGACCATGCGCGGGCCGACTTTTTCCAACCAGCGCCCGGCAAATGCTGCCGAAAGACCGAGGAAGACGATGGCAACGGAGAAGATCCAGGTGACATTCTGCAAGCTCCAGTCACCGCCGGCCGGGGCCACTACACCGAGCGCACGAATCAGCGCCGGGTTATAAATGCTCCAGGCATACACGGAACCGATGCAGAGGTGAATGGCAACAGAAGCCGGGGGCACCTTCCAGCGGTTGAAGCCCTGTTCGGCAATAATGCGTTCTCTGGACAGCAATCCGGCCATGCTTCCCCCTTTCTTATAGATGTATCAGTGGTGCCCCGGATGCATCCAGTGGCCCGTTTACCTGCCGCGCAACGATACAACAAAAGTGGCTGGCTGAGCGAGCAAGTGCCTGAACTCAGCACCATTGCGCATACCTGGTTCAATCACATGCGGGATTGTGGCAAGGATGTCAGGGAGCTGATTCACGACGGCTGCCCCGTTGCGTGTGTGAAAGATGCGCCCTTCGCCTCAATCAAAACCTGAAGCCGTGAGTAATTAAAGTGGCCGGTGCGCGCGCTGCCCTGGCAAAAGCCAAGCCTCGTGCAGTCAGTGACCTCGTTCGCCAGGCCTGGCAGAACAAAGCACCAAAGAGTTTGATTAATAGCCCATAGATTCGGAGTACCGTAATGCAATATCCAGTAGCCATTAAACGGGGATCGTCGCTGCCCATCTCAGGGTTGCGCTGCGCTCAACGCATCCAAATTTTGCTGATGGCTGGACCGGTTGGCTGAATCCGGAAACTTCTGGATCAAGGCTTCCAGTGTGGCTTTGGCCTTGGCATGGCTGTCAACCGCCATGTACAGGGTTGCCATGTTCGAATAGTAGACTTCACCCGCACGATCCCCGCCAATGACCAGAGCCTGCTCCATGTAGGGAATCGCGTCCGCGACCTTGCCCAACTGGTGATACGCAAACGCAATGCGGAACAAGGTTTCCATGCTGGTGCCACCTTGTCTGGTGTTGACGTCCACCAGGTACTCCAGCCCCTTATCCCAGTCCTGCAGCTGAAGATAGAGCTGGCCGATCATGTCAGCCGTTGCGAGGCGCTCAGCTTCAGATACAGCGTCCATTTGCAGAATCACTGCGTAATCGGCAATCGCTTCCCTGTACTGCTGCATGGCGGTGTTCAATTGGGCTGCTGTCTGCAGCATCCGCAATTCTTCGTAGTCATTCATGCGTTCTTGCGAGGACAAATCACGCAGTGTTTGCATGGCGGCGGATGCCTCTGCAAACTTACCGGCATCCATCAAGTTGACGACCTCACCCAGATTCCTGCCAACCTCCACCGACATATCGATGGTTTCAGCAGATGCCGGCGGCTCTGCTGCGAATACGGGCGCGCGCTCGAGCTCCACAGTCAGCAGCGCGAGTAATGCGCTGATCGTCGCAGAGAGATGCAAAAGGCACGCCGCACTCACATACCGTTTCACTTGGCGCCGCCGTAGCTTGAATAAATCAGCGACATCGCCAGCTCCTTGCAGGTAATGAACTCCAGCAACACAGCTTCACCACGCTCGGTGGCCGCAATGCCGCGTTTCAGCGCCGCAACGATGTCGTTCGGATCGGTAATGCGTTCACTGTAACCACCGAAGGCTTTCGCCATGTCTGAGTAGTTGCCGCTGATGTCGCAGGTGTTGTACTTGGCATCGGAGACTTTCATGATCGGAAGTTCCATGGCCATGCTGAAGTTGTTGAACAGGATGGAGAGGATCGGGATGCGCTCGCGCACGCAGGTTTCGAAATCCATGCCAGTGAAACCGATGGCGGCATCGCCCCAGAGGTTGATGCAGAGATGATCGGGCTTCGCGAGTTTGGCACCCATGGCCAGCGGCAGGCCGTAACCGAGCTGCGTAGTTTTGCCCCAGCCAATGTAGGTGAGCGGATGCGTGGCTTCCCAGAACGGGATCAGCTGGTCGCGCGGGCTGCCGGCGTCGTGCGTGATGACGACCTTGCTCTTGTCGACGAGCTTGTTCAGTTCGTAGATGACACGGTACGGCGTCATCGGTGACTGGTTGGAGGTGAGCTTCGGCAACCACTCAGCCATCCATTCGGCGCGGTTCTTGGCGATGGCGGCTGGTGTTGTGTCTTTGCGCGCTTTCGCCTTGCCCAAGTCGAGTTTCTTTAATTCGGCAATCAAGGCCTGTAGGGTCAGCTTCGCATCGCCGGCCAAGCCGATCTCGGATTGAATGTCCTTGTTCAGGTCAACCGGGTCGAGTGTGGCGTGAATGTAGCGTTTGTTCGGCGGCATGCGTGTGGCGAACGAAGAGATCGCGAAGCTGCAACCGATGCCGAAGATCAGATCGGCGTCGTACAGGAAGTCATACACCATGCGCGTCGTAGCATGGCCGCCGGAACCAAGAGCCAGCGGATGGGTTTCATCGAACGCGCTCTTGCCGGCGATGGATGTGGTCACCGGCGCGTTCAGCAACTCGGCCAGTTCCTTCAGTTCGGGCCAGGCCTTGCTGTAGTGAATACCCTGCCCTGCGTAGATCACCGGCTTGGTCGCAGCAGCCAGTTCTTTCGCAGCAGATTTCACATGATCGGGATCGGGCGCGGTGCGCGTCTTGTATACGGGTTTGTAGTGGGTGATGTCGGCGTCTTCCTTGCAGGCATCCCACGGAATTTCCACCAGCACCGGGCCAGGACGGCCATTGCGCAACTGGGTGAATGCGCGGCGCATGATGTTGGCCACTTCAGCGCCGGAGGAAATCGGCTCGGCCCACTTGGTGATGTGTTTCATGTTCAGCACAGAATTGAAATTGGGGAAATAGTTCGCGACGTTGCGGTTGTAGCCGGCGGGCATGAACAGTACTGGTACCGATTCGCCGTAGCACTGCGCCACGCCACCGAAGCTGTTTTCTGCACCCGGGCCATGTTGCATTACGAACACGCCGATCTCGTCGCCACTTGTCATGCGGCTGAGGGCATCTGCCATGTGGGCGCCGGTTCTTTCCTGCCGCACGATGATGGGACGGATGTCGACGGCGGCAGCTGCTTCGATGATGGGGTTAAGGGGATACGCGAACAAATACTTCACGCCTTCGGCTTTTAAAATGCGCGCGATGGCTTCGGGGACCAACATGGTCTGATACTCCTGCAAGGACAGATTTTATGGATGAAATGCGGTCGGCCATTCTACCCGAAGGGATCAAAGGGGTCAGAGTAATTTGATCTGAACTATTCAGGCAGCTCAAACATGTATCAGGATCAAATTACTCTGACCCCTTTGATCCGGCTTCGAGTGCAGAGTACGGCAAGACCCCGCCGTGCCCGCCGACGATTTGCTCGACCTTGAGCGCATAGTTCTGGATGGCTTCGTAGAGAGCCGTGGCGTCTGGGCCGGGGCCGCCGAAGAACAGGTCACTCTGGAACAACACGCCGGTAGATGGCACGAAGGCCAGCACTTTGGGCGCGGCATGCGGAATGCCATTCACTTCGTAAAGTTGCAGCGTTTGCTCGCCTTCGGTAATCTCGGTCATGCCGGTAAAGACCTCGACGCGGCCAACTTCGGCTCCTGCTGCCAAGTGCGTTGCCAGCGCATCCGCCGGATTGGTATGCGGCGACTCAACAAGCTTGCGCAATTCTGCTTCATGACCGCCGGCTACCAGCACAATGGCACCTACCGACGCTAAACCACGGATGCCGCCGGTGTGATCATAGTGCGGATGGGTGGGCACCACGTAGCGAATCGGTTTGCCGATACTCTGTTCGATCATGCGCGCCAATGTCAGGCTCTGCCCTTCGGTATAAGGCCCTTCCACAACAACCACGAAACTCGGGAATTCCACCACCATGCTGTGATGCGAGAACGCGACGACATGGGTGACATTCTCTGCGACAGGATTCCATTGCAGAGAGGCCCAAGCCTCGCCGTTCGCGGCGATGACCTGATCAGCTTGCTCCGTGACATCCGCCGGAATGTCGAGCACCGCGAGCGCGGCATTGTCGTTCACCGTGATCTCGTCGTATTGCATGATGGCATACACACCATCGTCTTTGCGGATTTCCAGGGAGTGCGGCAGCACTACATTGCTGACAGAACGCCAATCGCTGAGAATATAAAGGCTGTTGGTGTCACCCCACATCGTTTCGGTGTCGAGCGCGCTGTACGCATGCAATTGCGATGAAGTCTTGTCGATGTAGAGGCCGATGCTTTCGCCGTTGAGCAGTGTGGTCAGATACCAGTAGAGAAAGCCGTCCAGCTCGCGTTCCTCAACCGGACCTTGTGCATTCGCCGCAGCTAGCGCGATAGTCACGGCATTGCGGCGCAACAACATTGCGGGCGTGTTGTGTGTGGCCCAACTGAACAGGCCATTCACGGAGGTGACGTGATTGGGGCGGCCTTCAGAAGTGCCCCAGCCGAGAGTCTGGCCCATGTAGGTTGTGTAGGCTTCGGTGCGATGCTGGGAGAAGCCATCGCCGATCTGCACCATGTTGTCGAAGGCAGCGCGGCTGTTGGCGAGATCGATGGTTTCGGTCAGCCCGCTGAGCACACCTTCCGGATCAGCAGCGCCGGTGGCCGGAATCTGGCCAAAATGCTGGCGGATGCCGCCGCCTTTGTGCACCAGCGTTTGCACACTTTGCAGGGCTTCGAGACCACCCATTGTGGTCAGCAGCGCGCTGGTGAGTTCGGCGGCAGTAACAGCAGGTGCGGCCGGCGCGCTGGTTTCAGGCGCCGGCTCCGAACAGGCACTCAGCAACACAATACCGCTGAGCACGAGCAACAAGTTCCTTAACACGGTCATCTCCTATCTGAATTCAGATGCCAACATCTATTTAAAGACACTGGATTCCCGCATACGCGGAAATGACGATGGTGGGTGGTTTATTCCCCAAACAGCCGCATCTGGTTGACAGCATCTAACATCGCGAACGAATGATGCGCCAGCGCAGAACCGGACAGCGACAAGGCGCACAGCGTGAACACCAAGCGCAAGAACTTGCGGGGAGAGCGCTGCAAAAAGTGCGGGAAAGAGTTCATGGCGGACCCCTTTATAGTCATTTTCAAAGTCTACAAAACGACGCGTTGCGGATGCGCCACTTTGCCTGGCGCGGTTTCTTTCAGGAACAAGCTGAGTATGCCCCCACAGGTCGCACACACCATCATGACGACCATGTGGGCGGTCAACGAGGTCTGGTCGGCCACCCAGCCGGAGATTGTGGGCGACAATACCCCGCCAACAATTTCGCCCATGCCGACCACGAGTCCCATCGACGAGGCCGCCAGCAAAGGCGACACCGTTTCACCGGGAATAACACCCATGAACAGCGCGAATGAACCGGACGCCGTCCAACCGATCAACAAGAGCACGCTCAACATCCACAAGGGGCCATCGAAGTGCACGGCAGCAATTGGTGTGATGAGGCCAATGAAGGTGAACAGCATCATGGTCGGCTTGCGGCCGATGCGATCGGAAATGAACGGCACGGCGAAGCCGCAGAACATCGTGGCAAGACCCATTGGCGCAATGAGAAAGCCCATGCTCTCCGGTGTCATGCCACGGAAGATCGTGAAATACACCGGCAGGAAAATGAGGCCGACGAGGTACCACGAGACCATGAAGATGGAGATGCCCGAACACACCAGGATGTTGCGTTCTTTCAGCATCGCGAACGCGCCCATCTTTGTCGCCTGACTGCTGCCTTGCGGTGCGACTGCGGCCTTCGGTTCGCGCACAAACTTCCAGACCAGCGCGGCACAGATCAGCCCCGGTATCGCGCTCAGGTAAAACGCCACTTGCCAGCCGTGTTCATTGGCGAGCCACACCAGTACGATGGGTGCTGCTGTGGTGCCCAACAGCGAGGCGAAGAAGTTCTGCATCAGCCCGGCGTTGACGCCGCGCCGTTTCGGCGAGGATTCGACATTCATGATCGAGAAGCAGATCGGCAGGAAGGGACCTTCCGCCAAGCCCATCACAATGCGCGCGATCATCAGCATGATGAAGGTGCTGGCCATGCCTGTGAACGCGGAGCACAGCGAGAACACAATGATGGACACCACGAGGAAGGGTTTGCGTACGCCGCTGCGGTCCGACCAGGCGCCGATCAGGTACGCAGAAATCGCCCAGGACAAGGACAGGCCCGAACCCAGCATCCCGAACTGGGTCTGGCTGAGGCCGAGGTCCTCGATGATGAAAGAGCCGAGCACCCCCACCGCATTGCGATCGAAGAACACGATGCCGAAGGAAAAGCCCAACAGCAACAACAGGCCGTTCTCGTAGGTTAACCAGCGGGAGTTGTTGTTGCTCATCGTTGTGCGCCTCTTGTTGTTGTTTTTGTCACTCGTCTATAAACGATATCGTGCGGATTTCCATGCTCTGCCGCGGTGGCGAATCCGGGGTGCTGTCTGGATCGGCGAACGCGGTGTGGCCGGTCCACTGCGGAACGTTCGGGTTCGAATCGAAGAGCTTGAACGCAAACACTTCGTCGGGCCGCATCTTTGGCACATAGTACCAACGGTGATTCGGGTTGTAGCTGAAGTTGAAACCAAACAGCGGCGGGCGGCTCGGGTCATCAAGGCCGCCGCGTATCTCGCTGTCATTGAGATCGGAAGCCAGCACGGTGGACGCATCGCAGAGTGCCAGCGGCGTGCGATGCACAGTCGTAATTGGCCGCCAGAAGTTCATCAACACGATGCGCTTCTTCAGCCAGGGCTCGGCTTCCTTCGCGCCCATCGACAGGCGCACCTGATCTTCGATGGTCGCTCGGCCATAATCCACATGCGCGCCGAAAGCCGGTGCGCGGCTCTGCGCGATGTTCGGGTCGTCGCTGCGCGGCACCGGGCCGAACGCGATGGCATGCACGGCACCATTGAGTTGCTTCGCCAGTTCGACCACTTCGGGCGCGAACACGTTCAGCACTTCAACGGGATCGAAGAAATTTTTCACTTGCGTGGTGTGGTTCAGCAGGGCGAAGCCGTTGCGCGCGATCGTCAGCTCCTGCTGGAAGGGACGCATGTCGGTAAGCGTCATCTCATGATCGTCTGCCGGCCAGTAGGACTTGTCGCGGTCGGCGGGATAGAAGATGGTCTTCTCGCCCTTGACCACGTAGCGGATAGTGGTCTTGATGCGTTTAGGGTTGGCGGCAGTTGAGAGCGAAGTTTGGGCAGCCATGCTGTTCGTGTATTGTCAGCGAATGTAGTGGTTTTATAGCACTTCTGCTACCTTGCGACTACTCCAAAAACAACAAGATCCGCTTCCCAGGGGGACCCGCATGGCACAGTTGACGCTTCAGCAAGTTCACAACCATATCGAACAACAGCCGATGCAACCCTATCAATGGACGGTGATTGCGCTCGGTGTGCTGATCAACATGCTGGACGGCTTCGATCTGCTGGCAGCATCGCTGGTCGCGCCAATCCTGTCACGCGAATGGAGCCTCGCACCGGAAGCGCTGGGTATCCTGCTCAGTTCCGGCGCGCTCGGTACTGCGGCAGGCGCCTTTTTGCTCTCGCCAATTGCGGATCTGTTGGGCCGCCGCTCCGCAATCATCGTGAACTTGTTCCTGATGGCTGTCGGCATGTTGCTGTCGACCCAAGCGGAGTCGGTAACGACCCTTGCACTGCTGCGCTTTCTGACCGGCATGGGCGTGGGCGCGATGGCAAGTTGTGTTGGCACGCTGATCTTCGAATACAGTTCGATCAAACACCGCGCGCTCGGTCTCGGCTTCGTGACGATCGGCTACAACGTTGGCGCGGTGATCAGCGGCTTCTTTGCCATCTGGTTCCTTGGCCGCTTCGATTGGAGCGCGCTGTTCCTGCTCGGCGGCGTACTGACGCTGCTATTGATTCCGCTGATTTACTTCGTGATGCCGGAGTCGATCGACTTCATGTGCAAGAAGCCGAACGCCGGAACGCTTGTTAAACTGAACCGGATCTTTGCACGCCTCGGCTTGCCAGCGTGTGACATGGTTCCCGAACCGCCGCGCGAAGTCATGCAGTCAAGCATCTGGGATCTGCTGCGCTGGCCGATCCTGCCGCGTACCTTGATGATGCAGGTAAGTTACTTCCTCTACATGATGTCCGGGTATTTCTTCCTGAGCTGGAACAACCAGCTGACAACCGAGGCCGGATTCTCCAGCACCGGCGGCTTGTCGATTTCAATCCTCACCCAGCTTGGCGGTATTGCCGGCGGCATCCTCATCGGCTGGCTCAGCAGCAAGCTGCCGTTCCGTCCGGTAGCAACCACGATTCTCATCGTCATGGGCCTTGCAATCATGGCCTTCGGCGGCGCGGCAACGAGCTACGCGTTCACGGTCGTCACTTCAGTGCTGATTGGCTTCAGCTTCTTCGGCGGCGCAGTGGTGTTGTATGCCACGGGTGCAGCGACCTTCCCGGCAAGAGTGCGCGCCTCCGGCATGGGCTTGTCGATGAGTGCGGGAAGACTGGGTTCCTTCTTCGGGCCCTTCGTTGCCGGTTATTTGCTCGGCGCAGATATGGGCCGCATGATGACCTGTGCTTTGCTGGCGATCCCGGTGATCCTGTCGGCATTTGCGTTGATGCGTGTGCCGTTGACCAAGCTGAAAGGTGAGATCTAACGCGTCACTCGAGTGCTGGCGCGGCTGCAACGCAGCGGCGAACTCCGCGCAAAGGCACCCCCTGGCGGGAGTGCCTTTGCAGCAACCTCAATAACGGAAGCGCAAACCCAACCGGTAGGTGCGGCCAATCTGATCAAAAAAGACCGGATTGGTCGGATAGGTGGCACTCGGTGCCGATGGGGGTTCCTTGTCCGCCAGGTTAGTGACTGACGCAAATAGCTGAATGCTTTGGTCATCCAGAATCGTCATGTTGTAACTGCCGCTCAGATTCAGATAGAACGCGCTGTCAACAGAGTTATCGTTGATCGTCAAAGGTTTGGTCACGGCATAGTTCGGATCATCTGGCCCCATCCATAGCGCATTGAAGATGCCATCACTGATATAGCGCCCCGAAAGCGTGGTGGATAGCGGGCCGTTTGCATAAGTCACATACACATTGGACAACCATTCCGGCAAGCCACCCCCGCCAGTTTCTCCGGCCCTGTCAGTAACGGTACCGAAGAGGTTGGTGGAACTTTCCATCACCTTTGTAGCCAGCCAGCGCACCGAAAACTCACCCGGGATACGGGTTATGGGCAGGGTGTAGGCAAGCTCAAAGTCCACTCCCCGCGATTTCAGCCACTGCAGGTTGACGTTGACGTTGCGAATTTCCGCCAGCGAGTTGTTGGGGCCAAAAACAATCAGCGGACAAGTCAGCGGATCATTAAAAAAGAAACAGCGATCCACAATGTTCTGGGCGCCGCCAGGTGTGCCGATATAATTATCTACCTGTATATCGTAGTAATCGGCTGAGAACCGCAGGCCGGAAGCCCAGCCTTCTCCCGGCTGCACGATAAGACCCAGCGTGGAAGTAATGGATTTCTCTGCGTCCAGTCCGGGATTGCCGCCCGCCAGGCCGGCCGGAAACTGCGCGGGGTTGCCAGCTTGGAAACGGTTGGTTACGGCAGTGAAGTTGCTGGCGCTGGCCTGGAACAGATCGTTGAAATTGGGCGCCCGGATATCTCTGGAACGAGTGACACGGAAACGCAGCCATTCAGACACATCATACAGTAGACCGATTTTCCAGGTGTTTGCACTGATCTCATTATTGCTGGCACTGCGGTTAAAGCCGCCGAAACCGGAGATGTCATACGCCGTACGCCGTGCGGCTGCGTTGAGGTTCAGCGCATCCACCAGCGGCAGACCTGCCAACAAAGGTATTTCCATTTCCACATAGGCTTCAACCGCATCCTGATCGGCTTTGTAGTCCGCACCAAAGTTCTGGAAGTAGGCAAAGGAATTGGAAAGAGCGTCATGCACCAGGGCCGTTGAATCTCGCCGAAACTCAACACCGGCCGCCATGGCCAACTCGCCTGCCCACAACTCGACAACACTGCCCTGCACGTTGGCAGCCACTACGTGCTGGTCGATCTGGATATTTTCTACCAAGGTGCGATAGACATAATCAAGCGCAGGCTGGGAAGCGCGGCCTTCACCAAAGGGATTGAATGGCGAACAGCCGGCTGCAGCGCTGCGCAGCGCCGCATCCGGACTGATTAGTGCACGGCACACGATTTTGCGCTGGCCTGCGGGGAGCGCAGCATCGGCAGGATCGTAGACAGCATCGGATGCCCACGACCAGAAAGCCATGGATTCGGGGTTATTGACACCACCACTGCCTGGCCGGTTTATCACACGGGAAGAACCGGGCACCATGTTGTTGGCTACGCTCTGGTCACGCTCGGTATCGGCGAACTGGTAGTAAGTGTCCCAGCTCCAATTGTCGTTGAACTGACCATCAAGCCCGAAAGTGATGCGATAGGTTTGTGCTTCGGACGCAGACAGGCCCTGGCGCTGCCCCAGCACTGCAAGGTTGAACGCGCCTGCTGCCGGCCTTGCACCACTGGGAGTAGCCGATGCTGCAGGCAGCAATGCGCGGATGGCTGCAGGCACGAAGGGATTATCATTGAAGATAGGTATCGGTGCGCCGAAATAACGTGATTGCATTACGTCACCATCAACATGCCCGTAGGACGCTTCCAAAAAACCGGTGAGCGTATCGGAGAGCTGGAAATCGGCATGACCGAACAGCGTCTCGCGCTCTACCGGCACCATCAACTGCGAAGTAGACATCGACGGAAATACATCACCATTGGCGGAATTGTTGCCCGAAGCCGGCGAGCCGAGGTTGTAAGGGACAGGGTCACCATTCTTGTTGAAGGTCACGCCGCCGGTGCCGAGCAGGTTGCGGATCGGCAGAGTGGCTGCCGTGTTGTTGTTGAGCTGGGCAATTACCCCGCCTGGATTGGCAAAAAAGCCTCCCCCGGTGGGAAAGCGTACGTTGGCTGGTTGACCTGCTACTGCGCCCACTCCGGAGTTGGTGATGACAACACCACCCTCACACCAGTCGCGCGTAAAGCAATCGCCGATGCCCTCCTGCTTTTCATATTCACCACCTAATACGAAATGGGCTCTGCCATCAAGAAAGTCGGCACCGCCGGCCAGCGACAGGTGCGTGTTGTCGCCGTCTCCTTCTGAGCTTCGGCCCTTATCAAACTGCCCTTTCAAACCAGTAAGCGACTTGTTGAGGATTACATTGACAGCGCCGGCAATCGCATCCGAGCCATAGGCCGCCGAAGCGCCACCTGTGACCACATCGGTTCTTTCTACCAAGCCGCTCGGTATCAGATTGAGATCTACAGTTCCTTCACGCGTTACCGGTGCAAAACGCCGGTTGTCGACCAGCACCAAATTACGGTTAACACCAAGGCCGCGCAGGTTGACGATCTGCGCGCCCACATTAAAACTGCCCCAGCCGTTGGTTGTGGGAGTATTGCTAGCACGGAAGGCTGGTAGCTGACTGAGGCCGGCACCCAGGTTGACGATATTCAGGCGCTCCATCTCATCAGCATTGAGCGTGGTCACTGGCGTAGGGCTTGTGAAACCGCTGATTCTTGAAATGCGGCTGCCTGAAACCACCAATTCTTCTACGCCATCCGTGGGTGCCGCACTCTGTTGCGCCAGGCCGGCCGGCACATACAGCAAGGAGGCGATGGTGGTGGCAAGGATTGAAGTGCGGAACAATCTAGTGTTGTTCTTGTGATTTTGCATAGTGACCCCTGATGCGATTGACCAACTTGTAGTTATTATTGTTTTTTGCTGCTTTATTCTGCGACTACGTCCCCTTGTTTGATGATTTCCGGCACCAGTGCCGGCTGCCCTTCACGGGTAGGCTCCAGAATTCCCGCTTCATCATTGAGGAAATACCACTCATCTCCCAGCTTGATATGGCGGTTCCCCTCGGCACACACGTACTCCACCCACAAAATGTTTTCTGTAACATGGTTGTAGTGTTGATTGATGGTCCAGGGCGCGGTGAATGCGTCATCAATGGTGGTAATTCTGTTTTCCAGTGTTGTGGCATCGAGCTGACGAATTTCCTCGAACACCACAGTTTTATCATTTTCATGCAGCACGACACCGGTGGAGTCAATCGAGCGCGGACCTTTGATGCCGCGTGTTTCGATTACAAGCGTGTCGTAGCTACCATCACTGTTTTCATCTCGCCACGCGCCGATGGAATAGCCGTTGAACTCCGGCAGTATGTAATCAGGCCATGCCCGCTCATCGGTATAGACGCGACGCACCTGGCTCTCCCAGTCAGCATATATATAGGTAATATTCTTTGTGATGATGATTTCCATCGGAAAGCTCATCTTCATTACCCGCGGCATCCCGGGCGGCAGGCAGGTCGCAGGAGGATCGCCCGCAAGTATGCCGTTCTGTCTGAGGGCTAGGTTTTGCTCATAGATAGCCTGATATTCCGGGGTCAAGGGTGGTGGGCCGGCCTTTTCGTAACCTTCCGGTGGCCAGTTGAGACTGCCGATACGCTCCCATTGCCCACTCCAGTCCGGGTACGCAGCAAGGGAGTTTGGAGCATTAACACTGGAAGAACTGGTGCAGGCTGCAGTCATTGACGCCAACAGCACGGGAAGCAAGCGGACCGGAGAGCGCTTCGATTTATCGTTCGTGATCACTTGCATCAGCGTCCGGCCGGTGGCGCGATTACAGGCTCGCCATTACTGCGTCTAGGATTACTGTAATTGCCACCGAAGGCACCGCTACGCAGCGGCCTGACCGTGACCAAAATGTCGTCGCCGGGCTGTAGCGTTTCCGGCGTCCAGCCATTGCGAAACAAACCACTGGTGTTCCCCCCTTCCACGTTCCAGCGCTGTATTGAGCCATCTGCAGCTACGACATCGAGCAAAATAATGCAGTGCGGATTGGTGAATTTCCATTCCACCACTTTGCCTGCCAGTTCGACAGGATGCTCGGAATTATAAATGGCCGTGGAGTGATGCGCCTGGGCAACAGCAGAGGCAACAAGGGAGACCAAGGAAAGGAGAAGCAGAATGGGTTTTGCTGGCTTGGCTGTTATTCTTTTTAACATTGACCACCTCTGCAATTTCATGGTCCAGAGAATGTTTTGACCACAACTAATTTTGATCATAAGTGAGTAACTTATGTGCACCAATAGAGCATCTTACGAATTCTTATTTGCTGCACACAGTCAAGAATCCTTTGGCATTGGAAACATGCGTACGACGCTGACCCGGTTAATAGCGAAAACTAATGCGACAGCACGTATACCGCGATGTTAACTGCCAGGCGTAGTCCGAGATTTACCCGCTCCGCCGGATAGCGCGGATCGTCAGCCCACTGCCACGAATCGGCAACGTCGTTGTTGAAGGCGATCAGCACCAGCAACCTGCCGTTGTCATCGATGATGCCGCGCCAATGCGGTTC
>CAMDML010000037.1 GCA_945902215.1 Klebsiella pneumoniae
AGTCTCGCCATGCTGGGTGACATCAACATTGCTGAACCGCGCGCCTTCATCGGTTTCGCCGGGCAGGATGTGATCCGTCAGACCGTGCGCGAAAAATTGCCTGAAGGTTTCCAGCGCAGCGAATTTCTGCTGGATCACGGTGCCATCGACATGATCGTGCACCGCCACAAACTGCGTGAACGCATCGGCGGGCTGATCAACAAGTTCATGCCGGTTGCCCATGTGTTGCGCCAGGGCGGGCGTGCGCTTGGCAGCTCCGGCAGGGGTATGGATGTGATGCCGCGTGGCAAATGATCCGCGCATGTTGACCTTGCAAGACTGGCTGCGGCGCCTCGAAAGCCTGCATCCGGTAACGATAGAGCTCGGGCTCGATCGGGTGCAGCGTGTATACGAGCGCATGCATCTCGCCTTTTTCGGAAAGAGCACTGGTAGCAAAATCATCATCGTTGGTGGTACCAACGGCAAGGGTTCTACCTGCACGATGCTGACGCGTGTGCTGCTTGCCGCAGGCCGCCATGTCGCTACTTATACCTCTCCCCATTTGTTGCGCTATAACGAACGCGTATGCATTGATGGTCGTGAAGCAACTGATGCTGAGCTTTGCGAAGCCTTTGCCGCGGTAGAAGCAGTTAGAGGCGAGGTCTCGCTGACTTATTTTGAATTTGGCACACTCGCCGCGCTGTATTGCTTTGCGCAGCGGCGGCCGGATGTCGTGATTCTTGAAGTCGGCCTCGGCGGCCGGCTGGATGCGGTGAACATCATCGAACCTGCGGTCAGCATCCTGACCAATGTTGCGCTCGATCACATGGACTGGCTCGGCAACACCCGCGAACTGATCGGTTATGAGAAGGCCGGCATCTTCCGGAGTGGCCATCCCGCCATCTATGGTGAGCTCGACATGCCGGATTCTGTTGCATTGCATGCAAGGACAATCGGCGCGGACCTGCTCCGTGTCGGTCAGCACTACACGTGGCAGCGTGACAACGCTACCTGGCGCTGGGAAGGCCGCTCGGCCAGCGGGGCACCTTTGGTTATTGAACACTTGCCGGTGGTGCCGTTCCCGCTGGATAACGCCGCCGCCGTCGTGCAGGCACTGCAGTACCTCAACCTTGCAATCAGTCCGGAACAATTACGGCGGGGACTGGCTGCTTCCGAACTGGCTGGCCGCTTCCAGGAAGTGAGTTTCAGGGGAACACGGGTCATTGTCGACGTTGCCCACAACCCCCATGCCGCGGCCAATCTGGCCACCAATATTCGCACCCGTCTGGCCGGCCATCCCGTGCAATTGGTGCTGGGGATGCTGAACGACAAGGACAGTGCCGCGGTGGTGCGGATTCTCGCCCCGGAAGTGGCCCATATTCATGCTGCAAGTCTGGGCGGAGAGAGGGGCGCCGAGGCCAAAATCATATATAATGACGCACGCGAATCCGGAGTGTTTGCAGTCACCTGCCATGATACGGTTTTGCTCGCTTTGGTTGCCGCTTGTACTGCAACTGGAACCGATGGAGTTGTCGTGGTAACCGGATCCTTTTTCACAGTGGCAGCCATTCTGGAGTTGATTTGAATCCTGCGATGAAACAACGACTGGTGGGCACCCTCGTATTGGGCTCACTGGCCTTGATCCTGATCCCGCTCCTGCTAGATGGCGAAGGCATTGAACGACCGCCGCTTAGCGCCACCATACCTCCCGCACCTATCATCGATACCACGCTACTGCCCGAACCCGCACGTCCGCTTATTCTGGCTGACGCCCTCGCTCCCGAGGCAGAAATTCCAACCGGCACGCCCGTTGACGGAGCAGATGCCGCTGTAGATGCCGCAATAAATGTCCCTGAAGATGCCACAGTGGATACCACAGTAGATGCCACAACCGACACTGCAACTGAAACCCCCGCAGAGCTAGCCCGGACAGAACCAGAACCAGCACCAGCACCAGCACCGGAACCAGCGCCCGTCGCAGAGGCGCCACCGCAGAGTGCCAATGCTCCTGCGTTGGCTGCCGACGGTTTACCTGAAGCATGGGCCCTGCGTCTTGGCGTTTTCAGTGAACGTGCCAATGCCGATGGTCTCCTCAAGCGTTTACAGGACGCAGGTCACAAAGCGTTTATCCGGCCTGTGGGAACCTTGAACGGTGTATTCGTAGGTCCGTTGCTGACGCGCAACGAAGCCGTAGCGCTGCAGAGCGAGTTGAAAGCCAGATTCCAGATCAGTGATGTAATCGTGCAGCGCTTCGATATCGCGCAGTAGGGTGGGCGCTAGGATAGGCAGTAGGGTAAAAGGATTCCTGCGTGGCAATAGTTGACATCATCGTCCTCAGCATCATCGGTCTGTCTTGTATCTTCGGAGCGTTCCGGGGGCTGGTGAAGGAAGCCTTGTCGCTGGCGTTCTGGATCGGCGCAGCGGTGCTGGGCAGTTTGTTCAGCGATGAAGCCGCCGTGCATCTGGGCAGCAGTATCGACAATCCTGCTTTGCGCCGTGTTGCAGCCTTCGTCCTGATTTTTGTAGTAACAGTTTTCATTGGCGGCCTGCTCAGCAACCTGTTTTCAAGGCTGATGAGCAAAGCTGGTTTGGGCGGAGTGGACCGCATGCTGGGTGCGCTGTTCGGCATCATCCGCGGAGTAGTGATCGTCACGGTGGTTGTGATGATGACCTTGCAGCTGGAAGTCACGCGCGAGCTGTATGGCCAGTCCATATTGATGCCTTACATCATGGTGCTGGCGGAATTTTTCCAGAATTTGTTCGGGCTGACGGCAGAACCTGTCGCTCCCACCGCCTGACGTGAATGCAGTTGTGACAAGCAAACAGCAGTTTTTCGGGCGTTAGCAGTTTTTCGGAGCAGTTGCATGTGTGGCATAGTCGGTATTGTAGGCAAATCCAACGTCAATCTGGCGATCTATGACAGCCTGACTGTGTTGCAGCACCGCGGCCAGGATGCAGCGGGCATCATGACCTGCGAAGGCGGCCGCGTGAATCTGCGCAAGGACAATGGCTTGGTGCGCGATGTATTCCACACCCGCCACATGCGTTTGCTCACCGGCAACATGGGCATTGGCCATGTGCGCTATCCCACCGCTGGCAGTTCCGGCCCGGCACAGGCGCAGCCGCTCTACGTAAACTCGCCTTACGGCATCGCGCTTGCGCACAACGGCAATCTCACCAATTCTGAAGATCTGTCCGCCGACATCTTTCGCGACGACCTGCGCCATCTGAACACCGACTCCGATTCCGAGGTGCTGTTGAATATCTTCGCGCACGAATTGCAAACGTTGAACAAGATGAAGCCTGCCCCGGAAGACATCTTCAGTGCTGTGCGCGGCGTGCATCGTCGCTGCCGCGGGGCCTATGCCGTAATCACCATGGTAGTAGGGTATGGCATTGTCGGTTTTCGCGACAAACATGGCATCCGTCCGTTGGTATGGGGCCGCAAACGCACTCGTAAGGGCTACGAACACATGCTCGCGTCCGAGAGCGTTGCACTCGATTCACAGGGCTTTACGCTGGTGCGCGATGTCGCCCCTGGCGAAGCCATCTGGATCGACGTAGACGGCAATGTCGAAACCCGCCAGTGTGCTGCCGACAGCAAGCTGACCCCCTGCATTTTCGAGCATGTATATTTTGCCAGACCCGATTCCTTGATCGACGGCGTCTCCGTTTACAAATCGCGCTTGCGCATGGGCGAGAAACTTGCGCAGAAGATCATGCGCGAGCGCCCCAACCACGATATTGACGTGGTGATCCCGATTCCGGATACCAGCCGCACCGCTGCTGTGGAAGTGGCCAACGCGCTCGGCGTGAAATTTCGCGAAGGCTTCGTCAAGAACCGCTATATCGGCCGTACTTTCATCATGCCGGGTCAGAGCCAGCGCAAGAAATCAGTCAAGCAGAAGCTCAACGCGATTCCGCTTGAGTTCCAGGACAAGAACGTATTGTTGGTAGATGACTCGATTGTGCGCGGCACCACCTGCAAGCAGATTATCGAAATGGCGCGCGAAGCGGGTGCCCGTAAGGTGTATTTCTGTTCGGCTTCGCCGCCGGTCAAGCATCCCAATGTCTACGGCATCGATATGCCGGCAGTAAGCGAGCTGATCGCCCACGGCAAAACCGTGCAGGAAATCCAGACTCTGATCGGCGCCGACTGGCTGGTGTTCCAGGACCTGCATGATCTCATCGCATCCTGCGCTGAGGGCAGCATTCTGCCAATGGATTTCGAGTGCTCGGTGTTCGACGGTATCTATGTCACCAGCGATGTCAGCGAGCAATACCTCGCCAAGCTGGAAGCGCGCCGCAACGACTACTCCATGCACAAACGTGAACAGGAAGGTGAAATGTTCGGCAACGGCACCAGTAGCAACGGTGACGACGACGAGGGGCAGGTCAACCTTCACAGCAACTGTTAAGGGTTTTTGCGAGCGGCTAAGGGCTTTGTATGGGTGTGGCAATACAAGCGGGAATGCAGAAAAAAGTCGATGAAGCAGTCGCCGAAATCGGCAAGGTCGTGCTTGGTAAAGACAAACAGATCAGACTGGCGCTCTGTTGCCTGTTTGCTGGTGGCCATCTTCTTATGGAAGACAAACCGGGCATGGGCAAGACCACGCTGTCACAGGCTCTCGCGTTGACTTTCGGCCTGCAGTACAGCCGCATCCAGTTCACCAGTGATCTGTTGCCTGCCGACATTCTCGGCGTGACCGTCTTCGATCAGGCCACATCCGGTTTCACGTTTCACAAGGGGCCGATCTTCAACAACCTGATTCTTGCCGACGAGATCAACCGCACCACACCAAAGACCCAGAGCGCGCTGCTGGAAGCCATGGAGGAGGGAAGGGTCTCCATCGACGGTATCACGCACACCTTGCCCCAGCCCTTCTTTGTTATTGCGACCCAGAACCCGGTTACTTTTTCCGGCACCTATCCTTTACCGGAATCGCAGCTCGATCGTTTTCTGATGCGGCTGGCGATTGGCTATCCCGACCCGGTGGCGGAACGCCTATTGCTGGTCAATACCGACCAACGTGCAAACCTTAAGCATATCCGCCAGTGCCTGTCTTCCCAGGATGTACAGCAGACCCAAGCCAGCGCCGCTGTGGTGCATGCCACCGATACGCTGCTCGACTATGTGCAGCGTCTGGTTGCCTATACCCGTCAGGATGACCGCTTCACGTTCGGCCTCTCGCCACGCGGCGCGCAGTCACTGATGCGTGCCGCGCGTACCTGGGCCTTCATGAATGATCGTAATCACGTGCTGCCCGAAGATGTACAGACGGTGCTGCCCTCTGTTGTGGATCATCGTCTACGTTCGGTTAGCGACAGTTCGGGTCGTAGTGCAGAAGCCTATTCACAACGCCTCTTGAACGAGGTCGACATTTTTTAATTCGCTGCGCAGTTTTTTCAGGAACCGGTTATGGAATTGCGTGCCAGAACAGGAGGCTTGAGCAGTCTCTACCAGCACTTGCTGGAAGCCTGGCAAGCGCGGTTTTCACGCTGGGTATTACGCCGCATTCCGCCGGCACGCAATGTTGTGCTCGGGCATCGCAACATCTTCATCATGCCAAACAAACAAGGCCTCGGCTTTGTATTTGTGCTGTTTCTGATGTTTATCGGTGCCGTTAATTACGAAGCCAGCCTTGCCTTTGCCCTGGTCTTTCTCCTGCTCGGCATGTTCGTGCTGTCCATTTTTTACACCTTCCGCAATCTTGCGGGTCTGCATGTGTCTGCGGTACCGGGTGCGCCAGTGTTCGCCGGCGAAAAAGCCGAGATCGCCGTGATCCTGAACCGGCACGGCAGCCGCACCTACGAAAACGTGCAGGTGAAGTTTAGCGGCACCCGTACCCAGGTAACGGATCTGCTGGAACTCACGGAGCAGCGCCTGAATCTCTATGTGCCTGCATTGCGTCGCGGCAAACTGAGCCCCGGTCGCCTCGTTATCGATACCGTGTTTCCTTTTGGCATTTGCCGTGCTTG
This sequence comes from Klebsiella pneumoniae, assembly GCA_945902215.1. Lineage (GTDB taxonomy): Bacteria > Pseudomonadota > Gammaproteobacteria > Pseudomonadales > Pseudohongiellaceae > CAILUG01. The sequence goes on from CAMDML010000037.1 coordinate 5,959, forward strand.
GTCACTGATCGATCTCAATTTCACCTTTCTGGTTTATCCACGCCCTGTGGAATGCGATCTCGACTGGCTGCTGACAAGCCAGCAACAGAGCGGTAACACCACGATTACGCGCGGCAACGACGACTTCCACAATCTGCGCGAATACCAGCGCGGAGATTCGCTCAAGCACGTGGCCTGGAAAAATTTCGCGCGCGGGCAGGGCATGTTTACCAAGGAATACTCCAGCAATGTCGACAACCGTATCTGGCTGCGCTGGGAAATGTTTGCCGACATGGGCATTGAAGACCGTCTCTCCCGGCTCTGCTACTGTGTGCTGAAACTCGATACCGTCGGGCTCGATTACGGGCTGGAGCTGCCCGGCGTGCGCCTGCTCCCGGCGAAAGGCCCGAAGCATTATGCTGAGGTGCTGGAAACGCTGGCCCTCTATCGGCTTGGTAAAGAGCACCGTCTTGGCGGAGAGAGCTGACCCATGGCGACAAAACAGGTCAACAAACTGCAAACTCTCAACAACTACCAGATTCCGCGCACCACGCTTGTCTGGTTGCTTGCCGCACTGGTGTCCGTGATCCTGCCACACGTTGGACGCATGCCATTCTGGCTGACGCTAGCGTGCGGCTTGTGCATGGCGGGCCGCATCCTGATCTATCAGGGTCGCATGTCCTATCCCGGCAATCGGATCAAACTGTGCCTGGTTACGCTGCTGGTAATACTGGTGCCTGTGCAGTTCGGCCGCGAAATTTTCTCCACAGACGCGACTGTGGGTGTACTGCTGGTCGGGATCACGCTCAAGCTGCTGGAGATGCAGCAAAAGCGCGACGTGCTGCTGGTGTTGTACCTGGCCTATTTCACGGTGATTGCCGAGTTCATTTACTCGCAATCAATACCGATCGCCGTGTACATGGGCCTGTGCGTGCTGCTGATCACCAGTGCACTGATATCGTTGAACCAGACCCAGGCGGCACAGGCGCCGCTGCGTACCGCTAAGCTATCCGCCCTGATCCTGTTGCAGAGCGCGCCATTGATGCTCGCCTTCTTCTTGCTGTTTCCGAGAATCAGTCCACTGTGGTCGGTGCCTTTGCAAAGCAGCTCCGCCAGAACTGGTCTGAGCGAAAGCATGGCGCCGGGTGACATCGGTGATTTGACCCGTTCCGCCGAGGTGGCTTTTCGCGTGCAGTTCAAGGGGGCACCGCCTGCTTATCAGGATTTGTACTGGAGCGCACTGACTCTGGATGATTTCAACGGGCGTGAATGGAGCCGTGGTTTCAGTATTGAACCCCAGTATCTCGGACCCTCACCCAGAGACCGGCGGGCTTGGTACGACGCCATCGAGTATTCCGGCGAGCCGGTTGAATACAACGTGATCATGGAGCCCCATTTCCAGAACTGGATCTACACACTGCAGGTCCCGCGTTTCTCTGACGATCGCATGATGATGCGCCGTGACTACCAGGTAGAAGGCATACGGCGCGTTACCCAGCGCTTCACCTACGATGCCCGTTCATATCCGCTGTTCCGGCTGGAAGCAGGACAACTGACCCAATATCGCCTCCGTAACCTGCAACTCCCTCGCGAAGGCAATAACCAGGCGAGGGCCTTCGCGCAGCAACTGCGTGCAGCAAGCGCTACCGACCTGGATTACGTCAATGCCGTGCTGGCCAATTTCCGCGATGAAGCATTTTTCTACACCTTGAGCCCCGCAGAGTTGGGCGCGAATCCAGTTGACGAATTTCTATTCGAGACGCGAGAAGGCTTTTGCGAACATTTCGCCAGCAGCTTCACGTACCTGATGCGTGCAGCAAACATTCCTGCCCGAGTAGTTACCGGATATCAAGGCGGGGAGTTCAATGCCTACGACGATACATTGACCGTGCGCCAGTACGATGCCCATGCCTGGTCGGAAGTGTGGCTGCCAGAGCGGGGCTGGGTGCGCGTTGATCCCACGGCCGCGGTCGCGCCGGAGCGGATCAGTCAGGGCAGCGGTATGACGTTTCAGCAGGAAGAAACCTTTCTTGATGACGAGATGTTCACCCTGATGCGCTTCCGCGACAGCTTGCTGCTCAACGATTTGCGTTTGCGCCTGGAAATGATGGACTACGCCTGGAACCGCTTCGTGCTGAACTATGACCAGGAAGCGCAGTTCCGCTTGTTCAACAGCCTCTTTGGCGATGTCACCCGGGTGAAGATCATACTGACCATGGTGGGATTCATGCTGTTGGTCACCCTGTTTGTCTGCCTCACCATATTCCGCAGGCCTGCAGTTGCACCCAAGCCATTGGCCACCATGCACTATCTGCGTTTCTGCGACTACCTGGCCACACTCGGGTTTGCGCGCCGCTCCGGTGAAACGCCTCTGCATTATTTAGACCGCGTGGGCACAGCGAACCCGCAATGGCGCAACGAGATGCGTGCTGTTACGCGCGCGTATGTTGAACTGGCCTTCGAGAGCAGTAGCAACGACCCGGACAAGTTGAAACAGTTGCAGCGCAAGGTGCGCAGCTTTCGCGTATTGAACTAAAGACGGGTGAACTGAGTATGCAAACCATTCCATTGGGCCGGTACCGGCATTACAAGGGCAATGACTACAGCGTGGTCGGCTTTGCCCAGCATTCAGAAACCAAAGAGGTGATGGTGCTCTACGTGCCGCTGTATGGCGAAGGCGGGTACTGGGTACGGCCGCTGGCCATGTTCACCGAGACTGTCACGCATGAAGGGCGGCACATGCCGCGCTTCGCCCAGCTCGCGTAATTTCCGGCAACTTCATTTCGGGCAGCTCATTTCCAGTAAGACTGGGCAGTGATCGGAGCCGTGAATCTCGTTGAGGATGTCAGCTATTTTAATCTTGGTCACAAGTGCACTTGAGGTCAGGAAGTAATCAATCCTCCATCCCACGTTATTTTCACGTGCACCGGCGCGATAACTCCACCACGTATACTTGGCCTTGTCCGGGTTTAAGTGGCGCCAGGCATCAACCAGGTCGGCGGCCAAGAGTTTGTCGAACCCATCGATTTCTTCCTGCATAAAACCAGCTGATTTGTTGTAGTTCTCTTTCGGCCTTGCGAGGTCGATCGGCTTGCTAGCCACATTGAGATCACCACAAACAATCACCGGTTTGCGTTTCTCCAGTTTCTTGAGGTACTGCAGAAAGTCGCGGTCCCAGGTCTGGCGATAGCCGAGCCGTTTCAATTCACTCCCGGAATTCGGCGTGTACACCGTGATGAGGTACCAGTGGGGGAACTCCGCAGCGATCACGCGCCCCTCTTGGTCGTGTTCCTCCATGCCCATGTCCAGAGTCACTGACAGCGGTTCGTCTCGGGTCAGGATCGCAGTGCTGGAGTAGCCTTTTTTCACCGCTGAATTCGGGAAGATGTGGAAGCCCTTGAGATCGGCGAGCGCCTCGCGCACCTGGTCGGGCTGCGCCTTGGTTTCCTGCAGGCAAATCACGTCGGGCTTCTGTGCCAGCATCAACGGCAAAAAGTCTTTCTTCATCACGGCGCGCAGGCCGTTCACGTTCCACGAGATCATGCGCATGGCGGCAGCCCTTTATCATTCAGCAAAGTATGTACCGCTTCGTGTTGGGATAGAAAAATCTGGCCATTGAGTTCGCGCAGGAAGTGGGTGCTCATTAGTGCGTCCATGACCGGGCCCTTTACTTCAGATAAATGAAAACCGATGCCACTTGCACGCAGCCGGGTGTTGAGCGCCTCCAGCAACTCTAGCGCACTCAAATCAATTTCGTTGACCGCTGAGCACATGAGAATGACATGGCGCAAGCCGGGCCTGGCTTGCAGCACGCGCGTGATCTCGTCTTCGATGAAAGAGGCATTGCCAAAGTAGAGGCTCTCGTCCACGCGGAGTGACAAGATGGCGGGATGCGTTTCCACCTGATGACGTTTCACGTTGCGGAAATGTTCCGTGCCCGTGATTTCGCCGACTTCGGCGATGTGCGGACGCGACGTCTTGTACAAGTGCAGCAGCAACGAAGAGAAAATACCGCAGGTCACACCGGTTTCCACACCCCATAGCAGGGTCACGCCTATCGTCAGCGCCACTGCGGCAAAATCGGAACGTGAATAACGCCAGGCGCGGGGCAGAATCGAGAAATCAACGAGGCCCAGCACAGCCGCAACAATGGTGGCGGCGAGAGTCGCTTGCGGTAGCCAGGCAAGTGGGGCGGTGAGGAACAGGGTGATAAAGGCAATTCCGGCCGCTGTGTACAAACCTGCGGCCGGTGTCTGCGCACCCGCATCAAAATTGACCGCTGAACGCGAGAAGCCACCAGTTACCGGCAGGCCACCACTGAAACCCGAGGCGATATTCGCAACCCCAAGGCCGACCAACTCCTGGTCCGGGTCAATCTTCTGTTGGCGTTTCGCGCCCAGAGTACGGCCCACGGCTACCGATTCTACATAGCCAATCGTGGCGATCAGAATCGCTGGCAACAACAATGAGCGCCATAGATCTGCATCGAAAGCAGGCAGTTGCAGCACAGGCAGCCCGGCGGGAATAGCGCCGATTAGTGCCACGCCACTGTCTTGCAATTCAAAGCCCCAAGCACACAGAGTGGTGGCAAGCACGGCCAGAACCGGGGCCGCGCGTGCCCCCAATGTAGCGCCGAATTCACCGAGCCACGGCAGCAACAGCGGCTTGAGCCAGCTGCGAGCCCAAAACAGGAATAGCAAACTGCCAATACCCAACAACGTGGTTATGCTGTTGAAGGTAGCCAAACTGGACGCGAGAGAGAGCAGCAGTTCCGGTAGCGTATCGCCCGCAGCAGAGATGCCCAACAAATGTTTTACCTGGCTGAGTGCAATCAGAATTCCCGATGCGCTGATGAACCCGCTAACAACGGAATGCGAGAGAAAGTTTGCGAGGAAGCCGAAACGCAGCACCCCGAGCAACAGCAGGAGGGCGCCTGATATCAGCGCCAACAGCACAGCAATGGTTTGCGGTGGTAAGGCGATGGTTGCGCTTAGGCTGGCGATGGCAGCCGCAGTCATCAATGAAATCACGGCAACCGGACCCACGGATAGGGTGCGACTCGTACCGAACACCGCGTAAGCAACCAGCGGCAGAATGCTCGCATACAGGCCGGTAACCGCCGGCAATCCAGCGAGCAGCGCGTAGGCCAGCGACTGCGGGATCAGCATTACAGTAACGATCAGTGCTGCAACGAGGTCGCTGCTGAACTCACGCTGGTTGTAGGTGCGCAGCCAGGTTATGCACGGCAGGAATTTCTCAGGGGACATACGTAGCCATCACAACTCAGACTTTTTCTGCGGCGCAGCCAAGGTTTCCCAGCCGCGCAGCATCAGGTGCCAATAGACCCACGGCAGCAAATAGGTTTTCAGTGCCCATGCCAGCCAAGTCGGTTTGCGGCCTTCCAGCAACCACACAGGAAACGTCGGCAACAGTTTGCCGCCGTAGCCAAATTCGGCCAGAACTATCTTGCCGCGTTCAACAGTCAACGGGCAGGAACCGTAGCCGTCGTACACAGCATTTTCAGGATGCTGCTGCAAATCAGCCATGAGGTTGTCGGCCACAACCGGCACTTGTTTGCGCACGGCGGCTGCGGTTTTGGCATTTGGCGTGTTGGTGACATCACCCAGGCCCCAAACGTTCGCATATTTTTTGTGACGCAGCGTGGCCTGATCCACATCCACCCAACCGGCGCGGTCGGCCAGCGGACTGTTGCGAATGAAATCCGGTGCACACTGCGGTGGGCACACATGCAGCATGTCGAAGGGTACTTCGGTGAGTTGGGGTTGGCCGTCAGCACCAGCGCTGGCGAACGTCGCCACTTTGCCCGGACCATCAACTTTGACCAGGTTGTTGCTGAAATGAACGTGCACTTTATATTTGTCGATATAGCTCTGCAGCGCCGGCACATAATCCTTCACGCCGAACAGCACTGCGCCCGCGTTGTAGAAGTGCACGTTGATCTTGGCGAGCAAGCCCTTGTCAAACCAGTGATCGGCCGACAGATACAGAACCTTCTGTGGCGCGCCGGCGCATTTGATCGGCATCGGCGGTTGGGTGAACACAGCCTTACCATGTTTCAAGCCCTGCACCAGTTCCCAGGTATAGGGCGCAAGTTCAGGTGAATAGTTTGAAGTAACGCCGTTCTTGCCGAGGGTTTCCTGCAATCCACTCACCGCGCCCCAGTTGAGTTTCAGCCCGGCGCACACACACAGCCGGTCGTAGCCCAGCCGGGTACCATCGCTGAGCACCACTTGCGCCTGCTCCGGCAGAAAGTTGGTAACAGAGGCTTTGATCCACTGCACGCCAGCGGGAATCAGGCCAGCGGTTTCACGCCGGGTTTGCGCAAGGCTGAAGATGCCGCCACCGACCATCGTAAAACCCGGTTGGTAGTAATGCTTGTCTGACGGCTCAACAATAGAGATCTGCAAGGTAGAGTCGCGGTGTAACAGACTCGCGGCTAGCGCAATGCCGGCCGCACCGCCGCCAACAATCAACACAGGACAGTGCTGGCCCACTGGATACTTGGCGAAGCCGCCGGTGGTTTCCGCAATGACGCCCGCGAATTTTTGGGTGAAGGTGTGGAAATCGTAGCCCAGCGAATTGCCGAGACTCACCAACGGCGCACTGTCGCCACCGCCCTTGATCTGCGCGAGACTCCACAAGGTAAGCGAACGTGCGCCACTGCGGCACCAGGCCAGCACCGGCTGCTCAGCGCTTGTCAGAATATGGGCGAAGGCATTCACATCATTGCTGTTGATGGTGTCTTGCATCACCGGCACAAAATGCACGGCCAACCCGAGTTCGCGCGCACGCTTAGCAATGTCAGCGTTCAGCACTTGCCCCGGCGCTTCCCCATCCGGCCGGTTGCCAATCAGGGTCTTGATGCCGGCAGCCTGAACGGCGGCCAGGTCATCTACCGTGAGCTGGCCTGCGACGCTGAAATGGTCTGAAACTTTTTTGATGTCCATCGCATTTATCCTACTGTTCACAGCGTTGACTGACGGGAGTTCCGCAGACTGTGCGGGGTAACTGCTTTTATATATGAAAGCATACCAGACAGCAGGTTGCTGCCACTATCCATAACTTATTGATAAACAACAAAATAACGGATAATTTTAAGCATGCTAAAGGGGCTGGTGTGTGCGCAGCCGTGCGCGTTGCCAGTTCTTGCGCCTGTTGGTGGCAAAACAGCCATAAGATCAGTGGATTACCGTTAGAATGTGGCTTGATTCCGTTCACTCATGCACCGAGGTTCAGACATGAAACATCTCAACACCGCACTGTTTACGCTTGCCGCGACCGCGCTCTTTAGTGGAATTGCAAGTGCCCACCACAGCCAGGCCATGTTCGATACGACGCAAGAGCTGCTGCTTGAAGGCACTGTGGCGCGCTTCGACTGGGTGAACCCGCACATGTACTTGACCGTCGAGACCACAGACCCGGATGGTAAGCCGGCGCTGGTAGAAGGCGAAGGCCTCGCGATTACCCAAGCGCTTGTCGATGGTCTGCGCCGCGAGGCGCTTCAGCCGGGCACTCATGTCGTCGTGCGTGTGAATCCCAATCGCGGTGGCTGGGGCAAGCAGGTGCGCATACTCGACGTGACCACCGAAGATGGCGAGATTCATCCGTTCTATACGGCCAATAGCAGGAGTCTCACGTTGACGCCGGCGGAGAGTCTCGAAGGCAAGTGGGCGCCGTCGCGTGCGGCGATTGGTGCCGGTTTTGGTGCAATGGCACGTTGGCCGGTTACGCCGGAAGGCCGTGCCGCCCAAGCGACGCTCGTCGACGATGGCCTGTGTTTGGTTGAGCCCATCCCGTTTCTCGCGGTGCTCGATGAACTGCGCACGATCGAGCTTGGCGACAATGAAGTCTTGATGCACTTCGAAAACTCGGGCGACCCCGTCTTGCGCACCATACATATGAACACGGAGCATCCGGCTGGCGTTCAACCTTCGCTGCATGGCCACTCTGTTGGCCGCTGGGAAGGTGACACCCTCGTCATCGATACGATTGCCTTCGAACCGAACTCGTCAGGCCTCGGCGGTAGTGTGCCGTCGAGCGCGGGCAAGCACGCCGTCGAGCGTTTGACACTTGCTGACGACAGCACCCGGCTGCGCTACGAGGTCACCGTGGAAGACCCGATGTATCTCACGGAGCCCGCCACACTGGCGATGCAATGGGATCACCGCCCCGACCTCGACTTCTCGCCCGCTGAGGAAGCCTGTGATCCAAATGTAGCAGCCCGGTATCGCGCCCATGTGCCGGAATAAATGGGGTCAGTATCCGGAGGGCATAAATGAGGTCAGCACTATTTTGTTGACCAATGGCTTCGAAGCCTCCGCAGATGATGTGGTTGTCTTGATTGAAAGCCCCAGCGTAGGGCCCGACAAGTGTCACGCAGTAGATGCTGACTTCGTGTGCGAATGACGCTGCGCAAGCTACTTCTTGTTACAACCCTGACATTTTTTGGTGGACTGCTTGGCCTGCTGGGTGCTGCATACTGGTTCCGCGAAAGTCTGACCAGGACGGGTTTCAATAATTTTCTGGTAGAGCGCCAGATAACGCTAACCAGTCTGCAAGGCCTGCACTTCAGTTCCACGCATGTTGTTGTGGAGGAACTGGAGCTGCTGCTGGAGCCGTCCGGACTGCGGCTTGCCATCTCCGACCTCGATGTAGGCTTTAGCTTTATTACACTCTCCACTGTTCCTGTCGTGGACTCGCTTGCAGTGGGTTCTGCCCGACTGCTGCGCGAGGGTGAAGCCAGTAGCCCCGCTGAAGCAGAATCTTTGCTGCTCAGTGAGGTACTGCAACTGTTTCGCGAGTTTCCGGTTGCCAGGGTTCTCGTCCGAAAATTATCCCTGCCGCTATGGAGCGAAACTCTTGCGCTGGACATGCAGCACAGCGCCGGTGAACTCAACCTGAGTATTGCCAGCGGTGCTTTGCAACTGGAAGCCAGTTTCGCGCAAGCGGATGCCGCCGCCCCTGCGCTGTTGCAAGCAACGCTGTCCCGCAGCGAAGAAGCTGTAGCTACCGTTGAGTTCTCACTGCAACCAGAAGCCTCTGCTTTTCACGTGGCCGCAATCGGCCACCTGCCTTCTGGTGATTTGAATGCGCTGCTCATGGATTTGCAGCAAGAGCCACTGACGCTGCCATTCACCGCTACGAGTTTTGACGTGGAATTCGCCGGCAGGGTGGCAGACGATCTGCTTGGCGCTATCACCACCGCCATTGCCGCCGGCACCGGACTGGATGGCGAGTACCGGATTCACACGGAAGGACTTGAGATCAGTGGACTGCCAGCCAGAACCCCGGCCTTTGATGTTGATGCCAATCTCGTCCTCAGCCAGAACACGCTCACGTTCAACACCCCACTGTTACTGCGCAACATGCCTCCCGATCCGGGCATCACCACCGAAGGCACGTATGACCTTGCCACCGGCGCAGTCAACTTGCGCGCCAGCCTGCCACCGGTGGAGTTCATGGAAGCAGGGCGGCCGCTGTCGGGCTGGGTAAGCGACTGGTCATATCCTTTTGATCTGCTGACGGGCTCTCTTGCTGCCGAGATTGAGTTGCAATGGCAGGCAGAGGTGCTGACAGCCAAACTCACCGGAACATTGAAAGAAGTAGGCGGTTTCTATGGCGACTATTTTTTCCGCGGCATGAACGGCGCACTGCAGGCCAATCTTGACAATGCTGAAACATTTACCATCGACACTCCGCCACTTGCGCTGACCATTGCCGGCATTGATGTTGGTGTACCGCTGGACAATCTAGCCTTGAATTTTCGTTATGACGGCGTGTCACAACAACTGCTTATCAATTCTTTTTACGGTGAAGCACTCGGCGGCACTGTGACCGCCGCAGATATCAGCTACGATTTCACCCGCGAGCGTAATGACATTCTGCTGCAGTTTTCCGGCTTGCGTCTGGAAGACATGCTGACGCTGGTGGAATACGAAGGTGTCGAAGCCGCCGGCGCGGTCAGCGGTGAACTGCCTATTACACTTACCGCGAATGGTGTGGAAGTGGCCTTGGGTTCTCTCCATGCCGATGCCCCCGGTGGCAGCATTCGCTATCTGGATGCGGCAACAGCGGTGGCGGGGGATAATGTCGGCCTGAACCTGATGAACCAGGCGCTCGGCAACTACCAGTTCGAGAGCCTCACCAGCAGCATTGATTATTCACCTGACGGCGAGCTCTTGCTGACCATGCAACTGCAGGGTCACAACCCAGACATGAACAATGGCCAGCGCATCAACCTCAATCTCAACCTTAGCGACAACATTCCCGCGTTGCTGGAAAGTCTGCAGGCCGCACGTGCGATAGAGGATTTTCTTGAAGAGCAATACCAGTAAAGGCTTTAAGCTGGCATTCAGCCAAACCGGCGGATACTATTGAACAAGAACCAGTGAATCAAACATTAGGTAGCACCCACCATGAAGCATGTACAAGCTTTACTACTTATCTCCGTCTGCTTGCTGGCAGCCTGCACGCCTACTGTGCAACTACAGGCGCCCAGCGAGCCGATCACAATCAACCTGAATGTGCGCATCGAACACGAAATACGCGTGAAGGTAGACAAAGAACTGGATGATGTGTTCGCCGAGAATTCGGACCTGTTCTGAGCGGCATGACTTTCGATTAGCTTGAGGAAAACGACTATGAAAAAATTTGCAATGTTGCTGGGACTGCTGCTGAGTGTTGGCCTGTCCAGTCTGGCTCTGGCTGTCACGCTTGATGAAGCGAAGGCCCAGGGTTTGGTGGGTGAGCAGATGGATGGCTACATCGGCGCCGTAGTGCCTAACCCCAGCGCCGAAGTGCGTACACTGATTACGACCACCAACGATGGTCGCGGCAAGGTCTATGCTGACTTGGCCCAGCGCAACAGCATTACCATTGAAGCCGTCGGCATTCTGTCTGCTGAAAAACTGCGCGCCAGTGCTGCCAGTGGCGAATACGTCCAGCTCGAATCCGGCCAGTGGCAGCGTAAACCCTAGCGGTTACTGTTTCTGCCACGTATCCCAGGTGCGCAGTATTTGTCCCGCTACTTTGGCGGGATCGGCACCTTCCACCGGGGTGAACTTCTGCAAACGCCCCGCGAAACAATCCGCGATATACAAATTCCCCAACTGATCTGTACTCATGCCGTGTGAACACTGCAAGCGGCCTGCTTGCGGTCCCGGCGCGCCCCAGCTGTAAAGGAAGTTGCCGTCGAGATCGAATTTCAACACCCGGTTCGTGAACGCATCACCCGCCCAGATGAAACCCTTGTCGTCGATGAAATGATTGGTCACGAGCGTAGTCTGGCTCGCCGGCCAGTGCGGTGAACGCAGCGGCCACATGTCGAGGAAGTTGCCGTCTGTATCGAACACCTGCATGCGCTCATGACCACGATCGACAACAAACAGTCGGTTATCCGCGCTGATCGCAATGCTGTGCACCGTGTTGAATTCGTTCGGGCCGGGATTGGCCGGATCAACCGGTGCTTGTCCCCAGTCCTTGATGAACTGATCGTCGGGACCATATTTGATTACACGCGTACCACCATAACCGTCGGTGATGAAGTAGGTGCCATCGGGCAGCCAGGCAATGTCGGTGGGACGATCAAAGGTGTCCGGGCTGCGGCCGCGCACACCGGGTGTACCCTTGCTGTGTTCCAGCACGCCGTCGTAAGTGAAGCGGTAAATCATGTGCAACTGGTCGTCGATGATCCACACATGTTTTTCTGGATCATACGGACTGATCTTGATCTGGTGCGGCCCGCGCCCGCACGGCAGTTGGTTGAACAGTTGCTCCATGTGCGGCCATTCGTCGATGAGGTTGCCTTCACCATCCACAATGAAAATGGAATGTTCCCAGCGCCGTTCCCAACCACGCAGCGGTGCGGGTTCGCACGTTGCACTCAAACCATCGGTGGTGCTATTGGCATTACCGCGCGAAGGAGTCAGTGCCGCATACGGTGTCCAGGGGGCCGCATCTTCCGGCAAGGGCAACTCACCGCGCATCGCAATCCAGATACGATCCGGACTTTCGGCATACACGCCGCCAAAGGAACCCCAGGTCCAACCGTCATGTGAGTGGCGTGTATCCGGCAAGGGTTTGGGCCAGTCTTCCACGATGCGATAAGCACCGCTGGGCCAGTCTTGAAAACTGTTGCGTTCGGCAGGGGTGGAATCAGCAGTAGTCGCGGCAGCAGTTTCAGCAGCAGGTGCCGGTGCCGCAGCCTGCGGCGTACCTTGCCCGCAACCCGCCAAAGCAACGCTGAGCAAAAGAGTGGCAACGAACAACAACCTGTTTGGTGCGAGGGTAGGGCACGTACGCATGGCAGTTCCTCCGGAGGGTGGGCGTAGGGGAGGATAGACGGACTATTTGTTGCTGTCGATGTTGAGCTGCTACAGTTCTTGCTCTGAGGCTGTGTTGCGATCCTTACAGCCCCAAGCCCTTCTGACCCGGCACCCAGCCCGCAATATCCAGCTCGGCTTTTCCTACCCCCAAACCTTTAACCCATTTTGCCGCTGAATCGATGCTCGCCCAGGTGCGCAATTTGCCTTTTTGGGTATGTGCTTTTTCACAGTGGGCACCATAGCTGGCTTCGACGTACACCATGGATCCAGTGGCCACGATCTGCACCCTTTTTACCGCGCCGGCATCCACCAAGGTCCGCAGTGTTCGTTCATCCATCTCGGCAACCTATATATTTGAAAAAGGGAGTGCTGCAGTAGTCTATACAAATGCGTTACAATTGCAACACGAGGTATTTGCCATGACACTGACCAAGACCGCCACCCTCAACCTGCGAATCAATCCGGTGCTGAAGGAGGCCCTGCGGCTGGCCGCCTTAAAAGAGCATCGCAGCGGCGCCAACCTGGTGGAATTGTTGATTCGCGAGCACTGCAAGGTGGTAGGGATTCCGATACCTGAGCAGCAGGAGATATTTCCGGAGGGTGTTTAATGAATCATCTGGGTTCCTGAAACTCCAGGAACTCATAGGTCAGTTCGGTGCAGCCATGGTTTTCGTAAGGCACGTCCGCTACGAGCAGCGTGTCTGAGCCGATGTATTCGTCAGTGAAGTACACCGGGTCCGTGGCCACATAACTGCGGTTCAAGGTCATGCTTTCCGTGTCGAGCGCAAACCGTTCCACTACATGCAACTGGTCGCTGTGACGCAGCGGCGGCACGATTACCCCGGGCTGGAAGCCGACAGTGTCAACCACCAGCACATCGTCTTCCCAGTGGCCGATGGAATGTCCGGTTGGGCTGGCAGCGATAGCGACAGGATGCGCATCCAGGTTCATGTGGATCACCCGCTCGTATGCGACCAGGCCGTAGTTGATGACGATGCGGTTTTCCTCCTGCACCACACGGTTGACGGGGCCATCGTGCACCCAGTCGAGAATGATGCTGGTCGGTTCACAACGCAGGCGCGGGTTGTCGGTCGGGCTCCACATTTCGAAGGCATCGAACTCCTCCTTGCCGCGCGCGGTCAGCGTTACGGGTTGGGCATTCCAGCCTGCCGAAGGGATGGCGTCGGGCGCAATCGTGCCGGCTTCAATGCCTTCCTTCATGCTTTTGGGCACGAGGCCCACGCCGCGACCAGACGGAGGGATCGCGATCACATATTGTTCTTGCGCCCAGTCGCCGGAAATATTCGGCTCTCCGGATGGCAGACGCAGCGGACGGTTGCTGGTATCTACAGCGGAGAACTCAATCTGGTCGTTGCGGTTCAGCTCTTGTGCCTCGCCGATGGTTATTTCTTCCAGATAACAGGAGCCGGGATCCTGCCGGTGGCGATAACCGTGGATGGTAGCGCGGGCACCGGGGATGAACATTTCCTTCGACCAACCCGAGCGCCGCATCAGCGTGGCGGCGCGCATTTCGCAGCGCATGGCGATGGTGCCGCCGTCTGCGGTATCCGCATCCAAATAGAGGTATGCATGCGGGTTCACGAATTCAATGCTCTTGATCGTGCCGGTAAAGATTGCGTCCTGCGTGCGGTCGAACAAACCGAAACCGTGGTGGGCAAAAGCAGTCGCCGGCAAGCACAGCGCAACAGCTGCTGTGGCCAGCGCCAGTGTGCGGGCGGCTCCTCTGCAAGCAAGTGACCGTGCTGAACTGCAATAAGCGCTGTGATGATTCATGTGTGCTCCTTCAAAACGTCACTGACTTGGCGTCATTCATGATGATCTCGTGGTACACCGGCAGCGACCAGCCTGCTTGTTCCAGTTCGTTCAGCCGTGCTTCCACCATGCGTACATAGCTCGCGGCATCGCCGTACTTGCTGCGCAAGTCAGCCTGAGAAAGTGGCGTTTCCCAACCTGAAAGCGAGCACAGCAAGGGCGTTTGCATTCTGCCGAGGCCGGGGCCCGTGCTATTCGGATTGGGCTCGTTGATCATGGTGTATTTCGCGGTGGGCAAGTCGACGTAGACATTACGGATGCCGCCCATGGGGTTGCCGTATTCATCGAGCTGCATCAATGAGCCGTCGTTTTCAACGAACAGGTCCATGATCGCGCGCGGTGCTCTCGGTGGGATGGTGCCCTTGTCCACCCACTGCAACAGATGATGCAGCGCCACGGAGGTATAGGCATCGATCGGGAACTTGGATAGCGGATGGATGCAGTCTTCCTGCGTGAAACGCTTCGAGGTGTTGCGGGTATCCAGATGCGCCATGCCGGGGAACTCGTAGATGCGCATTTGCTGGCCCGCTTCGTCGCTGTCCTGCGCGGCGGTGGCCACGCTCTGGTATTCGCGCTGCGTTGGCACCTGAATCATCGGCACATCCACCGGGCGAATCGTGGAGCCGTTCATGGTGGGCATGAAACCGTCGTAGATGTTCTGCATGTCAGCCAGCTTGAACACTTTGTGCGAAGGCAAGTAGTTCACCAGGATGCCGGAACTTGCGGAAGTGCCCCACAGCACCATTTTGCGCAGGCCCATGCCCGCGATGGGACTCATGTCGCTTTTGATCAGCGCGCCGGCCTGCGCCAGGATTTCGTTGGTCTGGTCGTTCGCGAACTTCACGAAGCCATAGCGCTCGGGATTGTAGGCTGTGATTTGCTCGACACCCGAAGTGTCGATCTCCACCGCGATGTGGCCTTCATCCATGAGGTATAGCGAGTTGTATTCGAAGGCGTGTGCCGCGCCGGCGGGATGCATGGCCTCTGCCACAACAAGGCCGCTGAACTTGCTGTTATCTCGCGGTTTGCGAATGACCAGGCGCGTCTCGTAGGGCGCGCCGGCCGCCGTGCCGGAGATACGGTATTCATCAATCACATAATCGAAGTGCTCAACGCCCATATCGGGCCAAAGGGCAGCGGAGGAGTCGTAGACGTTGCCGGCGCCGGTGATCGGTGCAATGGCGGGAATAGGGGCAACGACCGGATCGGGGATCACTTCCTCCGCCGGGGCTCCGCGACCACCGAAACCTCCGGGAGGCTGCGCCAGTGCTGCGGCGCTGCAGACTAGCAGGGTGAAAACAAAAGCGGGCATTCCCGGAACAATCGATACGTGCAGTTTCATGACAAGCTCCCCTCTGATGTTGTTGTTATGAGAGGCATTCTACATCTTTCTATAGCTGAAACACGGTGTTACAGCCACAAGTGAGATTTCTGATCTCCAGAAAAATCAAGCAAGCGCTTCAAGGGAAAGAAGTGGTGCCCCGGGCAGGAATCGAACCTGCGACCTGCCCCTTAGGAGGGGGCCGCGCTATCCACTGTGCCACCGGGGCGGTGTTCGGAAGGACGCGGCATTCTACCCTGATGGGGTGCTGGAATTCATCCGGTGGGAGGCGCACGCCATAGTCGATGACGCGGGTGCCGGGATGTCCTTCTATATATAGGGTGGGATCAGTGAGCAGGGCTGGGCCGCGATACTCGCGATCGGGGCAGGGGGTTTCTGGCTGTGCTGCCGGGTTTAAGCTGGCGGTATAAGCTGCGTTGCAATACAGCGTCAGCGCCATGCTCAGGAGTGGGATACGCAGAGCAAGTTCCTTTTGCCGGGGGGTGGTTCCTCAAGATAGTAGAGAATGGGGAAATTGCCAGTGACTTACGAACTGCACGACAGCATGGAGCAACCAGCGCGTTTTCTGGCCCATTCAGGACGTTTGCCGGCGAGATGTGCTTTGCCGTCCTGCTCGGTGTAAGGCTGCTTCAGAACTTCCATCCATTCTTCCAGTTTGCTCGCATCACCTTCTGCTGCAGCATCAATGGCAAGTTGCGCGAGATAGTTGCGTGGCACATACAGTGGATTGACTTTGTCCATGCTGGCCTTGCGCGCTGATGCCGTGCGTTGTTCCTGTTGCAGCCTGTGCCGGTACTGTTGCAACCAGTCCAGCAGGGCTTGTTGTGCTGCTGCCGGTGGTGTCGCGTCATACCAGGCTTGCGTCAGTACTTGCGGCACAGCTTCCAGCGGCGGCACGAATTCCACGTCGGCCAAGTGCCGGAAAAATAGTGTCATGTCAGTTTCGGTGTGACTGAAGGTTGCGAATAGTTGCTTGGCCAGTTCCGCATCACCTGCGCGTTCCTGTTCGAGGCCGAGTTTGTCCAGCATCATCCGTAACCATCCCTGTTCATACGTGGTCTTGTAGAGTTCGATGCCGGCTTCGAGTGACGGCAGTGCGTTGAACAGCGGATACAGCGCGTTGGCAAGTTGCACCAGGTTCCACAGCGCGATCTGCGGTTGCTGGCCAAAGCGGTAGCGGCGACCTTCAGCATCGGTGGTGTTGGGCGTCCACATGGGGTCGTAGTTTTCGAGCCAGCCGTAGGGGCCGTAGTCGATGGTGAGGCCGAGGATCGACATGTTGTCGGTGTTCATCACGCCATGCACAAAGCCTACGCGCATCCAGTGCACCACCATCTCTGCAGTGCGGCGACAGACTTCACTGAACCATGCTGCGTAGGAGTCAGGTCCTGGTGTGCCGAGTGCAGGAAAGTCGTGTGTGATTATAAAATCGGCCAGTTGCTTCAGTACGTCGAGTTCATTCCGCTGCGTAAGAATTTCAAAAGAGCCAAAGCGCACGAACGAGGGCGCAACCCGGCACACGATGGCGCCGGGTTCGGCTTGTGGGTTGCCGTCGTAAAACATGTCGCGGATGACGTTCTCGCCTGTTAGCACCAGACTCAATGCCCGCGTGGTGGGAACACCGAGATGGTGCATTGCTTCACTGCACACGAATTCGCGCAAGCTTGAGCGCAGCACTGCAAGCCCATCAGCGCCGCGTGAATAGGGTGTGGGGCCGGCGCCTTTTAATTGCAGAATCTGGTGCTGGCCATGCGCGGTGAGGACTTCGCCGAGATTGATTGCTCTGCCATCACCCAGTTGCCCGGCCCAATGGCCGAACTGGTGGCCGCCGTAACAGAGTGCGTAGGGTTCGAGGCCGGGCAGGGTTTCATTGCCGCCAAAGAGGGCGGTGAATTTGTCTTTGCCCATGGTGTCAGGCGCCAGGCCGAGTTCAGCACCGAGTTCGCGCGACCAGGCCAGTAGTGAGGCCCGCGGAAAGCCTTGGGGTTTGACCCACGAATAGCAGGCATTGCTTACTTGCCGCCGGAGGTTGCGGGTGTCGGGGTCGGCGGGCAGGGCAGCGGTGAAGTGGCTTTGAAAATTGGGCATGTGCCATTGTATCCGTTAAGATGCGGCGCATGCCTTCGAAGTTATCCATCATCATCCCTGTGCTTAATGCCGCCGCCCAACTGCCTGCCACTCTTGACAGTTTGCAGGTGTTGCGCCAGCGTGGTCATGAAGTGCTCGTTGTGGATGGCGGCAGCCGCGATGGTTCAGTGACCATTGCCCGCAAGTTGGCCGATCGTGTGATATTGAGCGGCCCCGGCCGTGCACTGCAAATGAATGCCGGAGCCGAATCTGCGCATCACGACATCCTGCTGTTTCTCCATGTTGATTCCTGCCTGCCTGCCGATGCGGATGTTTTGATAGGCCAGGCCTTGAGTGCAGCACATCAGGTGTGGGGCCATTTCACTCTGGGTTCGAGTGGCGCCCCTGTGACCTCACGGCTGCTCGAAACATGTATCAACTTGCGTGCAGTGGTAACGGGCATTGCCAGCGGTGCGCAGGCCATCTTTGTCGAACGCACTTATTTCGAGCGTGTCGGAGGTTATGATGCTGTGCCTATGCGGGAAGCCGCTACACTCTGCCGCAAATTGCGACGGCACGGGCAGCCGCAACGGATTTCCGCCAAATACACTGTGAAGAAGCTGCCCTCTCCCGGATTCCGTTCATGACCTTGTCTCCACAAGACCAACCCTCAAAGGCGAGTACCACTGCCAGCGAACCTCTGTGGGTGCTCGTTGTCGACGACGATCGTCTGTCATCACACAACCTCTCGATACTGTTGCGCTTCGTCGGCGAAACCCCTGTGTTAGCCACGAGCGATTCGTGGCCCGAAACGCTGCGCATGCTGACTGGCAGCAGTGGCCAAACCCAGCTGCTCGCTGTGGCATTCGGCCAGATCCGCAAGGTCCCGTTGGTTGAACTGCTGCTCAACTTGCATGCCTCAGCACCGGCTTTGCCACTGCTTCTGCTTGGCGGCTCTGCATCAGAGTTGAAAACCGTACTGCCAGAATCACAGATGGCAACATTGCCGCAGTCGCTACGGGCAAAATTGCTGATGCCGGGCGAGGGGGCACTCGATAATCAGGGTTTGGTTGGCGTACTCAGTCAGGCCCGCACATTATCCGGACGTGCCCAGGGTTCGGTGCCAAGTGTGCTGATCTCGCCAATCACCGGCGCTGCGATGTTTCGCAGCCTTAACGGCCAGAGTACGGTTATCACCAATGTACGGCAATTGTTGCAGCAGGTGGCGGGGCGCCAGACTTCCGTGCTGGTTCGCGGTGAATCCGGCACCGGCAAAGAAATTGTTGCGCGTAACCTGCATTACCATTCCGGGCGCAACAGCAAACCATTCATCGCGGTGAATTGTGCGGCGATTACGCCTGACCACAACGGTCTGGAGTTGTTCGGCCAGGAAAAGGGTTATCAAGGTGCGGGTGACACCCGTACAGGATTTATCGAGAAAGCCGACGGCGGTACCTTGTTTCTGGATGAGATCAGTGAATTGCCGCTGAGCATTCAGGCGCTGCTGTTGCGGTTTCTGGAAGACAAACAATTTCAGCGCTTGGGTGGCCACAACGTTCTCACGGCTGACGTGCGTATCGTGGCCGGCACGCGCCAGAATCTGGAAGCCAAGATGCGCGAAGGCAAATTCCGCGAGGATCTGTATTACCGGCTCAGCGTAGTGCCCATCGAACTGCCGCCACTGCGGCAGCGGTTGGACGACATTCCGGAACTGATCAAGGAGCTCATTTCGAGTTTGGAAAACCGTGACCAGACGTCAGTGCGTTTCAATACCCAGGCGCTACAGTCTCTGCAGAAACACAACTGGCCGGGAAATGTGCGCGAATTGGCGAATCTGGTAGAGCGGCTGGGGATCATGTGCCCCAATGCCGTGATCGGTGTCAGCGATCTGCCAAAAGAATATCAGTACCCGGTTGCCGATGACGTGACTGTGCAGGTGCAAGCAGATGAGCTGACCACAAGCATGCTGAAACTGGTGCCAACCAAAGTGCTGGTGCCGACCGTGGACGATGCCGGCGTGATGCTGCCGCTCAATGAGGCGCGGCTACAGCAGTATCTGGATAATTTTAAACGACAGTTGCTGGAAGTGGCGCTGGACGACAGCTCAGGCTTGCTGGATTTTGCGGCCGAACGTCTGCAGCTGGATACCGAATCGCTGCGTGCCATGATGCTGGCACACGGAATCAGGGAGCCGGCGTAGTCGCGTCCCGGATATCGAGTTTTAGCGTGCGGCCGTCGGGTTCGGTTTGCACCAGCTTCAGCAGTAGATAGTCACGGTCTGGCGCTAGCCAGATTTCGGTTTTGCGGGCGCTGTCTTCGCTACGAATGCGCTCCAGATGTACGGCCCTGAGCTTGCCCAGCGGTGTGTCCAGCTGTAGCCGGTTCACGATCTTGTAGACTTGTTCGCGAATTTCACCGCGGTCCACCACGTTAAAGCGCACTTCACTGGCGCCTTGCGTCAATTGTTCCTTTAACACCAGATAGCCGCTCAAATCATCAAATGCGGGGCCATTCAACATCAGTGTGCCGCTGTCTTCGTTGACGCGGAACTGGGCGCTCATGTTGATGTGATCAAAATCCACGCTGCGACTGCGTGCCCCGAAGCCTTCCTGCACGAATTCGTAATGCTGTGGCAAGGGCTGTTCGTCGGCCCACAGAAAGTTGCTGCGTTCATTGATTTCGCTAAGTGTGCTGCCAAACAGGGTCAGTTCGACTCTGGACGCCAGAGTCCAGGTATTGGTGAGTGGGTCGTGACTGAGTCTGCGTTCAGCATCGGCGCTGACTCCCTCGTAACTGGCGTCGTAGTGGGTAATAAAGGGCTGGGGCGGCGCGGCTTGCACCAAGGGCGGGACGAGCGCGGCCAGGAGCAGGGCAAACCCGGCGGTGATGCTTGGTTTTAGTCCGTTGTTTGACATGGGTTCCAGCAAGTTATGGTGATGGTTACCATGATAGGGCAAAGCGCCACACACAGTTGCCATAAGTGGGCCGCTATTCATTCGGGATTAAGCCAAACCTAACTCCTGGCTACCAATCACTCTTGGCTAACCTTAGGGCTGCATCCCTGCGGGTGCAAGCCCCGGCGCCAATCAGTTATCATGACTCCAATGAAATTCTGTCTTTTTTGCATACTTTTGCACCTTGCCCGCCGCGCATCCGTTTGTTTGGTGCTGGTGTTGCCCCTGTTTGCATTGCAGGCCGCAGCCGCTGATGTGGCAGGTTTGTACCAAGCCTCTGTAACGGTGACCTCGCGTGACGACGAACGGCAGCGCCAGCAGGGTTTCACCTCGGCGCTGCGCGAGATACTGATCAAACTCACCGGCCGCGTTGATACCAACGCCAATCCGGTTATCGCGCGCGCACTGGCCGCCCCGCAACCGTATGTGGAGACCTGGGCCTATAATTCAATTGACCCCGATGTTGCTGCGTTAGCTGGCGAAGCTGTGCAGATCAGTCTTCAGATCACTTTTTTCCAGGACGGCATTCAACAGTTGCTCAATGAAGCAAGCATTGCCGTGTGGCCGCAGAACCGGCCCGACACCCTGCTGTGGGTAGCGGTGCAGGATGAGCTCGGCGAACGCTTTCTGGCGCAGCCTGCACCGGCCGAAGGCGGTGACTTGTTGAGTGCCTTGCAAAGCAGCGCAGAAAAACGTGGCGTGCCGCTGCTGTTGCCCTTGCTGGATTTTCAGGATTTGCGCGCGTTACCGCTGGAGCAACTGTGGAATTTCGACATAGAGGCGCTGCGCCTTGCCTCCGCTCGTTATCAGAACGATAGCATTCTGGCACTGCGCGTGTTTCGTTCGCTGCGCGGTGATGTCATTGCCAAGGCGGTCTATATCTTCCGCGACCGGGTACTGGAGTTCGAGGCGCTGGAAAGTCCGCTGGAGCCTTTCCTCGACAGCAGCATTGACATGGCAGCGCAGGAACTGGCCGGCTATTACGCAATTCTGCTGTCGGGTGTCGACAACAGCACCGAAGTGCTGCTCACGGTAGACGGCATCCGTAACCTCACGGACTACTCAGGACTCTTGCAATACCTCGGCAACCTCGCTGTTGTGAACAGCGTGCAGTTGCTCGGCGCAGATGGCAGCACCGTGCAATTGCAATTGCGCACAGGCGGACAATTCCGGCAATTGATTGAGAGTATCGCACTTGACCGCAGGATGAATGCCATTGGCGACGTGTCACGCAGAGAGCAGCAGATCTTCATGCATTATCAATGGCTGCTGCAACCTTGAGCACGCAACTTTGACAAAGAGCGGCGTTTTCCAGTATCCCTTCGAATTCACCCTCCGCAAGGAAGTGCTGTTCGCCAACTTCGTGAGCATGGAAGTGAACGCTGTGCTGCTGCATTTCCTGCGTTCCTTCACCACCTCATCCGAGCGCTTGTGTTTTCTGCATGGCACTGCAGGCAGCGGCAAGACGCATTTGCTTCAGGCTCTGTGTCAGCATAGCGAGCATGCGGTGTATCTGCCGCTGCAGCAGTTGCTGCCTTATGGCCCGGCCACGCTCGACGGCCTGGAAAGTCTCGACTTGCTGGTGCTGGATGATGTGCAGGTGCTGGCAGGACATACCGCGTGGGAACATCGGCTGTTCGAATTGTTCAATGCGGTGCATGCCGGAAGCGGGCGTTTGTGTCTGGCCGCTGACCTTCCCGCCGCGCAGTTGCCGCTGCAACTGGCCGACCTGCGTTCACGCCTGCAATTGTGTGTGCCGTTTGAAGTGAAGCAACTGGACGATGCAGGCAAGGCACAAGTGCTGCGGCAGTCTGCCGCGCAGCGTGGGCTGGAATTGCGCGAAGAGGTTGCGCATTACATCCTGCAACACAGTACGCGCGGCATGACGGAGTTGATGGCCGTGCTTGATCAGCTGGATCGGCTCTCGCTCGCCGAGCAACGCCGGCTGACGCTGCCCTTTGTGAAAGCCTGCATGGAGTGGTAGCTCTTGTTACCAAGAGCCCTACAAAGTCAGCCCGGAACACTCCAGGCATTGCAGGTACAGTGCGTTGGGATCGTTCAGATGCAGCAGCACTTGCAACTCGCGGTTGATACCCGCCAGCAGTTGTTGCACTGGCGAGTCTTGCCGTAAGTGTGCCACGAGCGGTTTGATCAAGGGGCCAACAAGCGTGTTGTCCGCGATTTGTTGCAGGAATTGCTGTGCAGGTGACAAGGGTGCTTCGATCAGGCGTTGTTCATAATCGGTGAGTCCGGCGAGGGTCGCCGCCGCTTTCACCGCATCTGTCAGCGTACCCAATTGGTCAACAAGACCCAGTTCCAGCGCCGTTTGTCCTGACCAGACCTGGCCCTGTGCCATGGCATCCACTTCTGCCACCGTCTTTGCGCGTGATGCACTCACCAGATTCAGGAAGCGGTCATAGCCGTTTTCCACAGTGAGTTGTAATGAACGTTCTGCCAGTGGTGACAGTGGGCGCCCAACGGTAGCGTAGCCGGCCAGTTGCGTGGTGCCCACACCGTCGGTGCCAATGCCAAGTTTGCTGAAGCTGTCTTCAAACGTTGGATACAAGCCGAAAATGCCAATGGAGCCGGTGATTGTTGAGGCGCTGGCCCAGATCTGGTCGGCCGGCGTGGCGATCCAGTAACCACCCGAGGCGGCGACGCTACCCATGGACACAACGATGGGCCGTTCACTGGCCTTGAACGCTGCCAGTTCAGTGCGAATAATTTCGGAGGCAAAGGCACTGCCGCCACCGCTGTCGATACGCAGCACAAGAGCTTTGATGGTGTCATCATCGTTGGCCTGGCGAATCAGCGCAGACAGTGAGTCGCCGCCAATGCCACCACGTGGGGCTTCACCATCGACGATGTTGCCGCTCGCCACGATGATGCCAATCTGGTTGCTGCCGGGCAGCGCCAGAGCCGGCTCACGCTGGCTGAACAGATAGGCCTGGTAATCCACAGTGCGCAGCTCGTCTGCGCCATCGCCTAGAGTGTCCAGCAGGTAATCGTGCGTGCCGACCTGGGTATCGACGCGGTCGACGAGACCGTTCTGCAGCGCGAGTTGCGCGCTGTCACCGCCAACCATGGCCAGATGCTCATCCTGCCGGTTGATCAGGTCTTCCAGCAGTCCTTCGGGCAAATTGCGCGCAAGGGTAATGTCGCTGACATACAGCTGCCAAAGATCAGTCAGCAGCCGCGTGTAGTTTTCGCGGGACTCGGGCGACATGTCGTTGCGTTCGAAAGGTTCAACTGCTGATTTGTATTTGCCGACACGAAAGACGTGCACGTTGATGCCGAGCTTGCCAATGGCTTCACCGAAATAGTTCTGCCATGCGCTGAATCCTTCGATACCCACTGAGCCGTAGTCATTGAGTGAGATTTCGTCGGCTTGGCTGGCAAGGTAGTACTGGGCCTGCGTGAAATTGCCGCCTACGGCATGAATGATTTTGCCACCCTCGCGAAATGAGCGCAGCGCCAGACCGATTTCCTGCAGATGACTGAAGCCGCCGCCGGCCAGGTTGTCGGTATTGAGGAGGATCGAAGTGATTCTGTCATCTTCTTTCGCCAAGCTGATGGTATCCAGCAGGTCCTGCAGCAGGACTTCGCCGCTCACCGAGCTGCCAGCGGCTTCATTGATTACCGTATCAAAAGGATTGGTGTACGCCAGTTGCTCGACGATGACCCCGGCAGGAGCCAGCACCAGTACCGAGTCTTGCTCGATCTTGAGCGGCGTTTCTCCCGCGAGCGCACTGAACAGGATTAGCACAAAGAACAGAAACAGCAGGTTGAGAATGAGCGCGCGAAAGCCCCGATAGATCCACAACAAACCGGAGGTGAAACGGACCAACGGGTTTCGGGTTCCTGCCATAAGCTACTCCCTGGTTTATTGAGGCGGTGTGCTGCGACGCACCGCGACTATAACAGCAGTAAACAACACGAGACAAAACAGCAGTGTCAGTGCGCCCAGCCAACGTTGCAGGCTGGCTGCGCTAAAGGCTTGCAGCACGCCTTGGGTGAAATAGAAAAGGACGAGAAAACCTAGCCATTGCAGCGCGCGGGTGTTGCGCTTCAGCACGCCGGGCACTGTCAGCGCCAACGGGATGCATTGCATCAGCCAGAGGCCGATGCTGGCATTTTCACTCAGCAGGAGTGGCGCGCTCAGCGTCACCAGTAATCCGAAACAACAGCTGGGGAATACATAGCGGTACAAGCTTTCCAGCAGCATCAGGAAACCGCAAGCCGCAGCGCGAAGCTGGCGAGGCGTTTGCCGAGGGCACGACAAAGCTCGATTTCGTGATCCGTCAATGCCCGGTTGTCCGGACCTGCAACGTGCGAAGGGCCATAAGGTGTGCCGCCGCTCTGTGTTTGATGCAAGGCGCTTTCACTGTAGGGCAGGCCGCAGAACACCATGCCGTGGTGCAGCAGTGGCAAGAGCATGCTCAACAGAGTGCTTTCCTGGCCACCGTGTTGCGTTGTGGTGGACGTGAAGACGCCGGCGGGTTTGTCGATCATGGTGCCGCTGAGCCATTGCGCCGCGGTACCGTCGAGGAAGTATTTCAGCGGTGCAGCCATGTTGCCGAAGCGGGTGGGGCTGCCGAGTGCA
Organism: Klebsiella pneumoniae; assembly: GCA_945902215.1. Classification (GTDB taxonomy): domain Bacteria; phylum Pseudomonadota; class Gammaproteobacteria; order Pseudomonadales; family Pseudohongiellaceae; genus CAILUG01. The sequence goes on from CAMDML010000037.1 coordinate 31,081, forward strand.
AGCGCGCTACAACCGGCGAAATCGGCTTCGGAGCAATATACGGCACCGGTCTCCGGGACTGCAGGAGCGGTGGCTTCATTCACGGGAGACACTGCGGGCACGGTGCGTAACCGGGCATCAATGCCTGGCACCAGACTGACGCCGCGCGCTACCTGCTGTGCCATTTTGGCAACAGCACCGTAACGGCTGTAATAAAGCACGAGTACATAAGGCAGGCTCATCGCAGCGTACCGGGATTGAGCAGAGTGAGGTAAGGTGTCATAGTTGAAACCGTTTGCTTGAGCCGCCATGGTATTCAGGCAACCGGAACAAGGGAAGGGCGGAGGTCCGGTTCACACGCATGTCTGCCAATCGTTTAACAAAGTTCACGCAGTTCCTGCTGCTTGTCTACC
>CAMDML010000038.1 GCA_945902215.1 Klebsiella pneumoniae
AGTATCAATGGCAGGGCACGTTCGTATTTTTCGGTATCGCCACCCTGATCCTGTGCATGGTGCTAGTCATTGCCTTCTTGCGCGACAGCCCCGCCTTCCTGTTGGCGCGCGGCAAAAAGGCTGCGGCCGAAAAGTCCCTGCGCAAAATCACCGATGAAAAAATTGACCTCGTGCTTGAAAGCCATGCCGGCGACACCGCCGCAGGCTCTGTTGGCGTATTCGACCGCAGCAACCTGCGTATGAACATTGGTGTCAGCATTACCTTTACGTCGGTCGCGCTGGTGGCCTACGGCATCCTCACCTGGACCACGACGATGTTGACCTCGCAAGGATTCAGCTTCCCGCAGGCAGCTTTTGCCGTCCAGATCGCCGGTTGGACCTCGATAGCCGCTGCAGTGGCGTGTGGCATGCTGATCCAGCGCTTTGGTTCAAAAATAGTAGTGCTATTGATCAGCATCTCGCTGTTCTTCGCGCTGCTCGCGCTCGGCTATAAGGTGGAAACGCTGGCGGATGTGCCGAGCGAAAGTGAAATCAGCACGGTGACCTGGTTGGTCGGGCTTGCCGCCGCCATTTTCAGCGCCGGTGTTGCCAGTAACTACGCGATCATGACGCGCGGCTATCCCGTCTCCTGCCGCTCGGCGGGGATCGGCTTCGGCATCTTCATGGCACGCATCGGCGCCGTCGCTTCCACCAGCCTCGGTGGCTGGCTGCTCGATCGTGGCGTCGTTACCTTCTTCGCCGTGCTGTGCGTGGCGGCGGTGCTGGTGTCCACGGCGGCCTTCGTGATCGACACCGACAAGCATGTGCCGTCAGCGAAGGCGAAGGCGAAAGCTGCAGCGTATCCATCGTGACAATGTCGCGACGGCCATCGCCATTGAAGTCAGCGAAATCCTGGTTGTAGGCGTGCACAGTCAGATCGGGCGCTGCTCAGCGACGCTGCCGCTGATCAGTCCGGGGGCAATGCCCAGGTACTGAACAGGCTCAAAAGTGCCTTATCATACACTGACACCTATCCTTGAGTGCCTGAGTGCCACTTGTGAAACCTTTCTTCCTATGCCTGCTTGCGCTCACCGTGCTTGCTGGCCCTATCGGCGCAGCCGAGAGTGATACGCGCTGGCACGTTGTGCTTGCAGCCGTAGGAAATGAGCAGAACGTGTTCGACAATTTCGTCACTGATTTTGCGGTGGCACTCAACGCCAGCACCAATATTGCCTCTGTCACTGAACTGCACGCCAGCATTGATGAGCGCTGGAAAGCCAGTGGAATGCGCGCGTTGGAAGCGACACTGACCGCCTTGAAACCCCAAGAAGATGAAGGCTGTCTGGTGTATTTGACGGGCCATGGCGCGGAGGAAGGGCTCGCGATGTCGGCTGACACCCCCACGATCTTTGTGCGAACAACACGGATGGAGTCCATGCTGAACGCCTGTGCGCACAGAAAGACAGTATTGGTAGTTTCTGCTTGTTTCAGCGGACTGTATATACGCCCGGGAATTACCAGGCCTGAGCGCATTGTGATGACGGCGAGCGCAGACGACTTGACGTCTTTCGGTTGCTCCAACAACAACCGTTACACTTTTTTCGACCAATGTTTCCTGGACGCCTGGCCCCGCCACAACCAGTGGGGAATGTTGGCTGACGAAGTCGAACGTTGCGTCAGAGAGACAGAGCGGAGCGGTGCCTTTCCAGCATCGGACCCGCAGTTCTTTTTCGGTCCAGGGCTAAGAGAGTTGGCCTTGCCTTCTCCGGGATAAAAGGCTCAGAGTAAATGATGTTCTGCAGTGTGCGTCTTGGGAATGAGACCTTGAAAGATAATTCTGATCTGGCTCCAATTATTCCCCAGGGGATTGTCATTCAGTCTGTGAATTGCTGTGCTTTTAATGCACTACTAATGCACTACTTTTTTGCCTTTCGATCCTTCCTCCATCTCCCTCTGCGTAATCTCCACCACAAAACTTTCGTGCTGCAGCTTCTTCGCTGATTCGGCGCGTTGCTCGGCTTCTGCCTTGCGCAGTTTCTCTTCGTCGTTGAACAGTTCGGCATTGAGGGACATCTGCCGGGACAGGTGCGTTTTCAAGCGGTCGACAACGTGGGTCATGACTTCAAGAGTCTGGCTCAACTGCTCCAGGGTCATAAGAGTCTGTTCAGAATTCTTTTCTACTTCTTTTATATCGGCCATGTTGTCACCTCTTAAAGGAGGGGTCAGAGCTCGGCTGCGCCTCGGTCTGACCCGCGGGACTGTCAGCGGCATTGAGCCGCTGTCAGTCCCAGGTTAAAGCGCCACCGGTTTGATACTCGATTACCCTTGTTTCAAAGAAGTTCTTCTCCTTGCGCAGGTCCATGATCTCGCTCATCCACGGGAACGGGTTTTGGGCGCCGGGATATTGTTCTTTCAGGCCGATCTGGACCAGTCTGCGGTTGGCGATGAACTGGAGGTATTCCTCCATCATCGCGGCGTTCATGCCGAGTACGCCGCGGGGCATCGTGTCGCGGGCATATTCAATTTCGAGCTGGGTGGCTTCAAGGATCATCTGGGTGGCTTGTTGCTTCATGGTGTCGGTCCACAGATGCGGGTTTTCCAGTTTGATCTGGTTGATCATGTCGATGCCGAAATTCAGGTGCATGGACTCGTCGCGCAGGATGTACTGGAACTGCTCGCTGGTGCCGGTCATCTTGTTGCGGCGGCCCATGCTGAGGATCTGGGTGAAGCCGCAGTAGAAGAAGATGCCTTCGAGGCAGCAATAGTAGGCGATCAGGTTCTTCAGCAGGATCTGGTCGGTGTCTGGCGTGCCGGTCTGGAAAGCGGGGTCGGAGATCTGGCGCGTGTACGTCAGGCCCCAGCTTGCTTTCTTCGCGACGCTCGGGACTTCGTGGTACATGTTGAAGATTTCGCCCTGGTCCATGCCCAGGCTCTCGATGCAGTACTGGTAGGCGTGCGTGTGGATCGCTTCCTCAAAGGCCTGGCGCAGGATGTACTGGCGGCATTCGGGGTTGGTGATCAGGCGGTACAGCGCGAGCACCAGGTTGTTGGCTACCAAGGAATCGGCAGTGGCGAAGAAGCCGAGGTTGCGTTTGACGATCAGCCGTTCGTCGGCGGTGAGGCCGTCGGGATTTTTCCACAGCGCGATGTCGGCGTTCATGTTGATTTCCTGCGGCATCCAGTGGTTGGCGCAGCCGTCGAGGTATTTCTGCCAGGCCCAGTCGTATTTGAAGGGCACGAGCTGATTCAAATCGGCGCGGCAGTTGATCATGGCTTTCTGGTCGACGGTGACGCGCATGGTAGCGCCGGCGAGTTCTTTGGTGCCTTCACTTGGGTCCAGCTTTGCTACCGCTTCGATGGCGGCGGCGACCGGGTTGGTGTGCATGATTACGCTGACGGGGGCGGATTGGCCAACCGGTTGTTTTGCAACCGGTTGAGGCTGCGCTGGCGCAGTCGGGGGCAGACCCCGTAAGGGTTCTGTCCCCTTATCGGCAGCCAGCGCCACAGTGGCATGCAGGCCTGTCATTGGCAGGCTGTCGTCTTTTTCAAATTCTTCCCAGTTCAACATGTTCATTCCTCTCTTATATATCGTTTACTGGCAGGCTTCGCAGTCGGGGTTGTCGATGGAGCAGGCCGCGGGGACCTCGGCGGCAGTGCCGGCGCTTAAGCTTTCATCGATTACCGAAGACACCGCGTTCAGCGTGCCGGTGGCCACTGTGGACTTCTCGGTGCTGGTGGCGGATTTGGCACGGAGGTAGTAGGTGGTTTTCAGGCCCAGCAGCCACGCCATGCGGTAGGTCACGTCGAGCTTCTTGCCGTTGGCGTCCGCGATGTACAGGTTCAGGGACTGCGCTTGGTCAATCCACTTCTGGCGGCGGCTGGCGGCTTCCACCAGCCAGCGCGGGTTGATCTCGAACGCGGTGGCGTATAGCACTTTCAGCTCGGCCGGGATGCGGTCGATCTTCTGCAGGCTGCCATCGAAGTACTTGAGGTCGTTCAGCATCACGCTGTCCCACAGGCCTTTCTCTTTCAGGTCACGGATCAGGTAGGGGTTAACCACCGTGAATTCGCCCGACAGGTTCGATTTGACGTACAGGTTTTGATACGTGGGTTCGATGGACTGCGAGACACCAGTGATGTTGGCGATGGTGGCGGTGGGGGCGATGGCCATCACATTTGAGTTGCGCATGCCTTTTTCCTGCACACGTTTGCGTAAGCCGTCCCAGTCCAGCGTCGAGGACGTATCCATTTCGAGGTACTGCGCGCCACGTTCTTCGCGCAGCAGCTGGATGGAGTCGATCGGCAGAATACCGCGATCCCACAGTGAGCCTTTGTAGCTTTCGTAGCTGCCGCGTTCTTCGGCCAGGAGCGACGAGGCTTCAATGGCGTGGTAGCTGATCACTTCCATCGAACGGTCGGCGAAGGCGACGGCCGCATCGGAGGAGTACGGGATCTTCTGTTCGTACAGCGCGTCCTGAAAGCCCATGATGCCGAGGCCCACCGGGCGGTGCTTCATGTTGGAGGTTTTGGCCGCTTCGACGGAGTAGTAGTTGATGTCGATCACGTTGTCGAGCATGCGCACGGCGGTGGTGACTGTCTTTTTCAACTTTTCACGGTCAAGGCCCTTCGCCGTGACATGTTTCACCAGGTTGATCGAGCCGAGGTTGCACACGGCGATTTCGGTTTTGCTGGTGTTCAGCGTGATCTCGGTGCAGAGGTTGGAGGAATGCACGGCGCCGACATGCTGCTGCGGCGAACGCACGTTGCAGGAATCCTTGAACGTGATCCAGGGATGGCCGGTTTCGAACAACATGGAGAGCATTTTGCGCCACAGGTCTTTGGCCTGAACGATCTTGTGCACGTAGATCTTGCCTTCCATTGCCTGTTGTTCGTAATGCACGTAGCGAGTTTCGAAATTCTTGCCGTGCAGGTCGTGCAGGTCGGTGACTTCGTTCGGTGAGAACAGCGTCCACTTGCCGTCTTCGAACACGCGTTTCATGAACAGGTCGGGAATCCAGTTGGCGGTGTTCATGTCGTGCGCACGGCGGCGGTCGTCGCCGGTGTTTTTGCGCAGTTCCAGAAATTCCTCAATGTCGAGATGCCAAGTTTCCAGGTAGGAGCACACGGCGCCTTTGCGTTTGCCACCCTGATTAACAGCAACAGCGGTGTCGTTCACCACTTTCAGGAAGGGCACCACGCCCTGGGATTTGCCGTTGGTGCCTTTGATGTAGGCGCCGAGCGCGCGCACCGGGGTCCAGTCGTTGCCGAGACCGCCGGCGAACTTGGACAGCATCGCGTTGTCGTGAATGGCGTGGTAGATGCCGGACAGATCGTCGGGCACTGTGGTCAGGAAGCAGGAAGACAACTGCGGGCGCAGGGTGCCAGCGTTGAACAGCTGCGGGGTGCTGACCATGTAGTCGAAGGTAGACAGCAGGTTGTAGAACTCGATGGCGCGCGCTTCGCGGTCACGTTCTTTCAGCGCCAGGCCCATGGCCACGCGCATGAAGAAGATTTGCGGCAGTTCAATGCGGGTGCCTTCGCTGTGAATAAAGTAGCGGTCATAGAGTGTCTGCAGGCCGAGGTAGGTGAACTGGTCGTCGCGTTCGGCATGCAGGGCTTCGCCGAGACGGGCGAGGTCGTAGTTCAGGAGTTCGGGTGACAGCAGTTCGAGGAACGCGCCTTTTTCGATGTAGGGGCGCAAGGTCGCGGCATAGCGGTAGTGCATTTCGCTCTGGGTGGCATTTTCGGCCACGCCAAGGAAGGTGAGGGATTCGCTGCGCAGGATGTCCATCAACAGGCGCGCGGCCACGTAGGTGTAGTTCGGTTCCACTTCAACCATCGTGCGCGCGGTCATGACCACTGAGACGCGCACGTCGCTCATCTTCACGCCGGCGTAGAGGTTCTTCAGCGTGTCTTCGTAGATCTTGTCGCCGTTGACGCCATCGAGACCGTCGCAGGCTTCGGTGATGATGGTGCGCAGGCGGGCGGTGTCGAGTGGTGCCTGAGTGCCGTCATCCAGCGTAACCAGCAGCGCGGGGCGGGTATCGGTTGCTACCGGTTTCTGCTGTTCGCGTTGACGCGCGTGTTCGTTGCGGTAGATCACGTAGCTGCGGGCGATCTTGTGTTCGCCGGAGCGCATCAGCATCAACTCCACTTGATCCTGGATTTCTTCGATATGGATGCTGCCGCCGGAAGGCATACGACGGCGGAACAGGTTGCTGATGGCCAGCGCCATTTGCGCAACGCTTTCATGCACACGGGTGGAGGCAGCCGCATTGCCGCCTTCGACTGCCAGAAAGGCCTTGGTGATGGCGACGATGATCTTGGAGTCGTCATAGCCAACCACCGCGCCATTGCGTTTGATCACGCGCAACTGGCCGGGGGCCATGGTGGCCAGGCTTTCATCAACGGGCGAGGTGGTCTGCGCGGCGGCGCGCGGGGTAGTGGAGGAATAATCTGCTTCTGTATGCATTGGGGCGACTCCGGGTTTCTGTCCTTGCGAATATGGTTTTTGTTGTTGGGTGGTACTGCCTGTCTGGGTGTGCTGCTTGTCTGTGTGTGGTTTTCGCTGCGTTCGGCTCTCTATTTGTTTGCCTATGGCTTTCCCTATGTCTTTCAGTCCCGGTTCGTCGGCTTTCAGCCAGTCGGTGCCCCAGGCTTCTCCTGTTTGGGAGTGGGTCTTGTCCCAGCCGCGCTGGTAGTACTGGTTCCAGGCTTTCTGTGGGTTGCGTGGCTGATTGTCAGCCCCAGGGTTGGCCCCAATACCTTCTGGCCCAACGCTGGTGAGTTCGGCTCCGCGCTGGGTCGAAATAGGGTTTTCCTCCTCAGGTTCGGTTCCGGGGTGTTTCCGGAAGAGATCCGTGAGGTGGGACACAACATGTAGTAGTTGGGCGGATACGCTCGAACGTGTCCCGGCGGGGTCGCCTGGGGTTTGAATGCTTGGGCTGGACGGGTCTTCAGCCATTCCAGCTGGACTCCCCTGCCGATGCTGTGAACGAGAGCCCTGCCGGTATTACAGACTTGCCTGATGCGTGCCCACTTGGGTAAAACCATGGGTTCATGACCGGACTGGTACCGCTGAAAGCCTGCATACTGCATCACCCGCCACTGCAAATCTGCCCGAAATAACTGTTATGTCCGTGACGGCCTCCCATTCACTGCGGGGTTGTCATCGGTTCCCCTTTCTTTAACTTTCTTTAACTTCACGCTATGCCACAATTTGCGGAAAATCAGCGCGTTGGCACAAGATGTAGGGGAATTTGTAATGCGCCACACTATATCAGGGGGTAAAAAATCTTGGCAAGCGGAATTTGCTGTTAATTTTCTGTGGGTAACTTGTGCTTAACCTTGGGGCGCTTCGGTATAAAACTGAGCATAAAAATCCTGCCCAGCCTTCGCCAAGGCTACGGCGTGGCAAGCCGGGCAGGGATGCCAGGAGATTGCGCAAGAACCATGCACGCGCGGACCCGATTTTTACCGGGTCCGCAGCATGACGGGGCATTTTCAGGAAGCAATTTCCCGATGTTTTTCGGGTACCTGCCCACGAAAAGTGCTGGCAGGGGCAGAAAAGCCGGTTTACTACATCTTGTGTTGGTGGAAAGCCGGAAAATAGCGGTCCGGAGGGGGGCTTGTCACGCCGTAGGCTTGCCGGAGGCGGGGAAAACGCGCAAATGGCGGGGGTCCAGTCCGAGGGTAACGGTGTTGCCCACGGGGAGTGTGGATAACTTGTCGTCGACGCTGGTCAGAACGGTGCCATTGGCCAGCTGCAGGGTGGTCAGGGTAAAGGCACCCTGAAACTGCTGGGACACGATGCGGGCAGGGCAAAGTCCGGCGTCGCTCAGCACAATGTTCCAGGGGCGCAGCAGCAGGTCCACGTTGGGGCCGGTGCCTAGTTCGGTGTCTCTGTTCACGGTGATTTCACCAAAGAGAGTCATTAGGCGCCCGGGGCCCTGTACCTGGCCGGTGATAAAAGTACCGTTCGATACAAAAGCGGCAACAAAGGGAGTGGCGGGTGCATGGTATAGCTCGCGTGCGGTGCCCCATTGCAGCAGTTTGCCGTTGGCCATCACGCCAATGGCATCGGCGACGTTAAAGGCTTCGGTCTGGTCGTGGGTCACCAGAATGGCGGTGGTGCCGTGCGCTTTGAGAATGGCGCGCACTTCCAGGCTCAAACTGCGGCGCAGTTCGGTGTCGAGATTGGAGAAGGGTTCGTCGAGCAGCAACAGTTTGGGTTTGGGTGCCAGCGCGCGGGCGAGAGCAACCCGTTGCTGCTGACCACCGGAAAGTTGATGTGGGTAAGCACTGGCGCTGTCCTGCATGCGGATCAGGTCCAGCAGTTCACCGGTGATACGGGCTTTGTCCTGGGTGCTGTGTTTCTGCAAGCCAAAGGCGATGTTGGCGGCTACGGTGAGATGCGGGAACAGCGCGTAGTCCTGAAACACCATGCCGACTTCGCGGTGTTCGGGTGGAAGCGTCAAACCAACGGCGCTCAGTGTGCGTCCAGCGAGTTGGATGTTGCCGCTGTAGACCGGTTCGAACCCTGCGATGGCACGCAGCACCGTGGTTTTGCCGCAACCACTCGGCCCCAAGAGACAGGCGATGCTGCCAGCTTCAACGTTGAAACTGAGATTTGCGTAGATCTCCTTGTCACCATAGCGGCAGCTGATGGCGTTGATGTCGAGCAGGGTACTCATAACGGGGTACTCATAATCCGTCGTCCGGTCGGTACCAGTGGTTTTATTTGCAGAGCAAGAATTCCAGCAAGGCTTTTTGCGCGTGCAGGCGGTTCTCGGCTTCTTCCCACACCACGGAGTGCGGCGCATCGATGACCTCGGCGCTGACTTCTTCGCCGCGATGCGCGGGCAGGCAATGGAGGAACAGGGCTTTACTGTCGGCCAGCGCCATCAGTTCTAGGGTAACCTGAAAACCGGCGAAGGCCTTCTCGCGTTTTTGTTTCTCCGCTTCCTGACCCATCGAGGCCCACACGTCAGTGGCAACCAGATGCGCGCCGCGTACTGCAGTTTTGGGGTCGCGCACAATGCGCACGCGTTTGCTGTTCATCTCGACGAGACGTTCCATCGGTTCATACCCTTCAGGGCAGGCCACCACGAGTTCGAAGTCAAGTTGGCGCGCGGCATCAATGAAGGAGTTGCACATGTTGTTGCCGTCACCCACCCAGCACACCGTTTTGCCGGTGATGCTGCCACGGTTTTCTTCATACGTTTGCAGGTCGGCAAGCAACTGGCACGGATGATGGTCGTCAGTGAGTGCATTGATCACCGGCACAGTGGAATACTTCGCCATGGTTTCGATCTTGGTGTGTGCGAAGGTGCGCACCATGATGGCGTCGACCATTCTTGAGAGCACGCGTGCGGTGTCTTCAATCGGTTCACCGCGGCCGAGTTGGGTGTCGGTGGGCGACAGGAAGATGGAGGCACCACCGAGTTGGGTCATCGCGGTTTCAAACGAGACGCGCGTTCTAGTCGACGATTTCTCGAATACCATGGCCAGGGTTTTGCGCGCGAGATACTCGTGCACAAGACCGTTGCGCAGCATGATTTTCATCTCGCTGGCGCGCTTGAGCACACCACGCAGTTCGTTGGGGCTCAGGTCGAGCAGGGTCAAGAAATGTCTAACGGCCATCGCAAAACTCCTTCACTAACTTGCCGACAACAGCAATGATGAAGTCGGCTTCTTCTTCATTCAGGATCAGGGGGGGCACCAGCCGCACAATGGTATCGGCAGTGACATTGAGCAGCAGGCCTGCGTTGCGTGCGCTTTCCACAAGTTCTTTGCAGGGGCGGTCGAGTTCAATGCCGACCATCAGGCCCTTGCTGCGGATGTCTTTTACGCCTGGGCAACCTGCGAGAGCTTTGCGCAAACCAGCGTCGAGCTGCGCACCGCGGCGCTGGGCATTGCCGAGCAAATCTTCATCCGCCAGTGCTTTATAGACAGCGAGCCCGGCAGCCGCAGCGAGTGGACTGCCACCGAAAGTTGAACCGTGATTTCCGGGCGCCAGCACGTTGCCTTTGCCGCGCGTAATGCAGGCGCCAATCGGATAGCCGTTGCCGAGACCTTTGGCAGTAGAAAGCACATCGGGCAGGATGTTGTTGTGCTGATACGCGAACCAGGTGCCGGTGCGGCCGTTGCCGGTTTGTACTTCGTCGAGCATGAGCAGCAGGTCGTGTTTGTCGCACAGGCTGCGCAGTTCGTTCAAATAGTTGTCAGCGGGTTTTACTACACCACCTTCACCAATGACTGACTCAACCAAAATCGCAACGAGTTGCGGCGTGGCGTTGATGGCGGCCTCAACAGCTGCAATATTGTTGTAAGGCACGCGCACAAAACCATCCAGCAGCGGCCCAAAGCCTTCCTGGTATTTCGCGCTGTGCGTTGCGGTCAGTGAACCCATGGTGCGGCCGTGAAACGCGCCTTCCATGACGAGGATGTGCGGCACTGCTACACCTTTGTTGTGGCCGAATTTGCGCGCGATCTTGATCGCCGCTTCAATGCTTTCGGTGCCTGAATTACAGAAGAACACCCGTTCCATGCCGGAGCGCAGGCACAGGGTTTCCGCCAGCTGCGTTTGCAGCGGAATTTCGTAATTGTTGGAAGTGTGCATCAGCGTGCTGAGCTGTTTGCTCATGGCCGCGATGAAGCCGGCATGCGAATGGCCCAGAGCATTAACCGCGACACCGGCCAGCGCGTCGAGATAACGTTTGCCGTTGGTGTCGAACAGGTAACAGCCTTCGCCGCGCACGAATGCGATTTGCTGCCTGCCATACGTGGGCATTACGCTGCTGCCGGAAGCAGCTGCAGCGGTTAGAGTGGCATTTACTGCCGCTTGGTTGCTTGCGGTCATGGAAGTCTCCGGACTCTCATTACTGGCTCAGGGCTGTGTCGGCCAGGTACTGCCAGGTTTTCAACCGTGTAAAAAACGCAAAAGGGCAGCCAAGGCTGCCCGACGAGTGCGGATTCTAATGAAAATGGTCTTTATTGAGAACCCCACGCAGGAACGAACTCACGCCAATTCCCGAAATTCGTTACAATGCGGGAGGTTCACTTTTAACGAAATCCCTACTTATTACTTGGGAAACTGCAGCAGGCTTACCTCATGAGCATTGAAGACACCATCGAAAACACCATCAAAGAACAGATCAAGAACAACCCCATCATTATCTACATGAAGGGCAACCCCAACGCACCCCAGTGCGGCTTTTCTTCGCGCTCCTGTCAGATTCTGATGGCCTGTGGTGAGAAGTTCGCCTATGTGGATATCCTGACCAACCCGGAAATTCGCGCCAACCTGCCTAAGGTGTCTGAATGGCCGACCTTCCCGCAGCTGTTTGTGGATGGCGAACTCGTTGGTGGCTGCGACATCATGACCGAGATGCATGAATCCGGTGAAATGAAGAAGCTGTTGACTGAATCCGCTGCCAAGCGCGCCGCGACCCAAGCCTGAGTAACCCTGCCGATACCCGCGGCATCGGGTACATGCTGTTGGCCAGCTTCTTTTTTGCGCTGATGGCTGTGTGCGTGAAGTTGCTGCAGAACATTCCGGTGCTGGAAGTCATTTTCTTCCGCGCGGTGATTTCATCGCTACTGTGCCTGTTCGGGCTGTGGCGCGCCGGCGTTGCGCCACTCGGCAACAACCGTAGTTTGCTGGTGTTCCGCGGTGTTGCCGGCGCCTTGGCGCTGGCGCAGGGTTTCTGGTTGATTCAGACCATTCCGCTCGCTGCGGCCACCACACTTACTCATCTTTCGCCGATCTTCACCACTCTGATTGCGGTGTGGTTCGTGAAGGAAAAGGTCAGCCCCCTGCAGCTTGGCTTTTTCGTGTTGAGTTTTCTCGGCGTGGTAATGATCCAGGGCTTCGATTTCCGCATTTCAGTGTGGCATCTCTTGATCGGTATCAGCGCCTCGTTCTGTATGGGCTTGGCCTACAACAGCGTGCGCAAGCTGGGTGCCGACGAACACCCGCTCGTCATCATGTTCTACTTTCCCCTGGTGTGTTTGCCGTTCACGGCGGTGTACTCGTACTACTACTGGGTGCAGCCGCAAGGCTGGGAATGGCTGTATCTGTTGCTAATGGGGATCACTACGCAGCTCGGGCAGTACTTCATGACATTGTCATACCAGATTGCAGCAGTGTCGCGCGTGGCGATCGTCAACTACACCGAGGTGCTGTTCGCGATTGTCTTGGGCTTTGTGCTATTTGGCGAGAATTTCAATCTGTTAACCTATGCTGGCATGGCGCTGGTGGTTTCCGGTGTTGTGCTTAATCTTGGTTTCAGATCAGGGTTCAGAGTATGACCGCTGCGATACTCGAAGGGCTCGCCGTCATCCTGGCGCTGGCCTATCTGTTGCTCGCCGCGCGTGAAAACCTGTGGTGCTGGACCTGTGCCTTTGTCAGTTCTGCGCTGTACGTGTTTATTTTCTGGGACGCGCGCCTCTTGATGGAGGCCTGGCTCAACGTGTTTTACGTGGCCATGGCCGTGTTTGGTTGGTACCAGTGGAAGCGTGGTGGCAAGGGACACGCTGGCGTGAAGATTGTCAGTATGCGCGGGTGGCAGCATGGTGCCTTGTTCGCCCTGATGTTGCTGCTGGCGTTCACCAACGGCTGGGCGATGCAGACATGGACGACGGCGGCGTGGCCTTTCGTGGATTCCTTCCTGGCCTGGAGCAGCGTGATCACCACCTTTCTGGTGGTGCGCAAGGTACTGGAGAATTGGCTGTACTGGATAGTGATCGACGGCCTCGCGCTGTTTGTGTATATCGAGCGCGGGTTATATATGACTGCGCTGCTGTTTGCGCTGTATCTGGTGATCGTGGTGTTCGGCTACCTGAAATGGCGGCAGGAATATCGCGCTTATTCCGCCTGAGTTTCAGGTACCGATAGCTGTTTGGCAAATTCCATCAGCGCACCGATCTCTTCTTCTTCCAGAAAATACCGCAGCATCACTTTCGGATAACCCTGCACGATCTTGCGGTACGGATCTTTCAGCGATTCACGGAAATAGTCTTCATTGACTACCACCGTAGTGCCGTTCTCCAGGGTTTCGGTGCGCCCCCACATGTCCTGCCAACTGGGCCCGACGCCGGGACTGCCGTCTACGGTGTGACAGGCCACGCAACCAAGGTCCGTTGAAAGTGATTGGCCACGCATCGCGAGTGCGGAGGACAACTCACGTTCGCGCGCATCATTGTTCAGCTGAAAAATATAGGTGCTGCCAAACCCGAGCAGCGCCGTCAGCGTGATGCCAACGGCGATGTCGAGCCAGATGCGTTTCACAGATCTTTTGAGTGTTTGCTGAGGTAGCTGGCAACACCGGCAGTGCTCGGTTTCATGCCTTCGTCACCTTTGTTCCAGCCTGCGGGGCAGACTTCGCCGTGTTCTTCTGTGAACTGCAGCGCGTCAACCATGCGCAGCATTTCATCCACGTTACGGCCCAGCGGCAGGTTGTTGATGACCATGTGCTGCACAACACCGTCTTTGTCGATGAGGAAGGAACCGCGCAGCGCAACGCCGGCCTGAGGATGTTCAACGCCATAAGCTTGGGTAATTTCGTGTTTGACGTCGGCCACCAGCGGGAAGCCGATCGGGCCGATGCCGCCGTTGTTGATCGGCGTGCTACGCCAGGCCGCGTGCGTGAACTGGGAGTCGATGGAAACGCCGATCACTTGTACACCACGACTCTTGAATTCAGCGACGCGGCTGTTGTGCGCGAGAATTTCGGAGGGGCAGACGAAGGTGAAGTCGAGCGGGTAGAAGAAGATGACCACGTATTTGCCCGCGTAGTCGGACAGGGAGAAATCGTTCTTTATGGAGCCGTCGGGCAGCACGGCCGCAGCAGTGAAATTGGGGGCTTTCTGACAAACATAGGCTGTCATTGGTGTCTCCTGGGATTATGGGATGAGGTTGAAAAAAGGAAGGCAAATATGCAGCGAGGGCACTGCGTTTGCAATGTGTTACTGGATGTTACTTGTCCATTTTTTCCTGCAGGTAATTCTGGATACCCACTTTTTCGATCAGGGAAAGTTGGGTTTCGAGCCAGTCAACGTGTTCTTCTTCGCTTTCGAGAATGTCTTCGAGCAATTCGCTGGTGACGAAATCGCGCACGCTGTCGCTGTAGACGATGGCGGTACGCAGGTCAGGGATTGCGCGTAATTCGAGGTCGAGATCGCACTGCATGATTTCCGGTGTGTTCTCGCCGATGTTCAATTTGCCGAGATCCTGCAGGTTGGGCAGGCCTTCGAGGAACAGAATGCGGTCGATCAGTTTGTCCGCATGCTTCATTTCGTCGATTGATTCGTGATGGCTGTGCTCGGCCAGCTCTTTGAGGCCCCAGTTCTTGAACATCTTGGCATGCAGGAAATACTGATTGATGGCGATGAGTTCGTTGGCCAGAATTTTGTTTAAGTGCGCGATAACCTGTTTGTCACCTTTCATGCGGACTGCCTCAGCTGTTGGTTCTTATCATTGTGGTTTCGGCACGGTGGCTTGTCCAGCAAAAATTCCCTAACCCCATGATTTATATGGACATGCATGAGCAAGAATGATTCTTGTTCTGACTTGTGTTTACAGAAGGGAGCGCGGGGTGGGAACGGAGCCATCAGGCTCTAGGGGGCATACGCTTTGGTCTATACAGCTGGGGCGAAGGAAGCTTTCTTGACGGCGGTTTCTATGATGGATTTCGCCATCTGGCCGCATTTGCCGCACTGCGTGGCAACGCCTAATTCCCGGCGAATATCTGCAAAAGAACACGCTCCGTTGGACACGGTTTCGCGAATCTGGCGGTCGGTTACAGCTTTGCAGAGGCAGACGTACATGGTCGGTTGGTTACAGTTTTGTACAGATACTGCGAAATGTAAGGGTAATGAGAATCAATGTCAACAAGCAATGGTTAGCATTTGGAAATATGGTAGATTCTCAGCACTGCCGTGAATTCTGCACTGGAGACACTCTAATGGGCGCCTTGACACTGGTTATCGGCAACAAAAATTACTCTTCCTGGTCGCTGCGGCCCTGGCTCTTGCTGCGCCATATGGGCGTCGCTTTCACCGAAATCCGGATTCCGCTGGACCTGCCGGATACCAAGGCCAGACTCAAACCTTTGTCGCCCACGGGCAAGGTGCCGGTCTTGCACGATGGTGAACTCGTTGTGTGGGACACGCTGGCCATCTGCGAATACGTGTCGGAGCAATACCTCAACGGCAAGGGTTGGCCGGAGGCTGCCGCAGCGCGTGCACAGGCGCGTTCCTTGGCGGCAGAAATGCACTCGGGGTTCCAGGGTTTGCGCAGTGCCTGGCCGATGAATACCCGGCTGCGGCGCAAACTGTTGCCTGATGCGGCTGTGAGCCGTGACATCGAGCGGGTGAGCGATCTGTGGACGCAATGTCTGGAAAAATCCGGTGGGCCCTGGCTGTTCGGTGAGTTCACTGTTGTCGATGCGATGTTCGCGCCGGTGGCGCTGCGCTTTTATTCCTATCAACCGATCTTGCCGTCGCGCGCGGCGGCGTATGTGCAGACTCACTTGAACAATCCAGCGCTGAAGGAATGGATGGCAGCAGGTGCGGCGGAAACTGAAGTCATCAAGGATGATGAAGTGGGTTACCTGCTTGGCGAACCCGGCTGGAAGTGAGTCGGCTGACTCTTTTTAGGTAGACTCTTTTCAGGTGGACTCTTTTCAGGTGGAGAGTGCAGCGACAAGCTCCAGCGCCAGTTTCTTCGCCGTGGTGAAGTCGGTCTTGCCGGAGCCAAGCTTCGGAATTTCCGTGATGCGGAAATAGAGGCCCGGCAGCGCCAAGAGGTTGAGTCCCTGTGCAATCAAGCCTTCACGCAGCATGGCGGCGTCGAGGTTGCGGGTACACAGCACCACCAGTTTCTCGCCTTTCTTTTCATCTGGTACGTTCACGACGAGGAGTTCCATCTCGTGATCGTCGATGACCGCTTTCAAGGCCATTTCCACAGTGCCGAGGCCCACCATCTCGCCGCTGATTTTCGCGAAGCGTGAATAGCGGTCCTGGATGAACAGAAAGCCGTCGGCGTCGAGATAACCCTTATCACCAGTCACATACCAGCGCTTGCCGTCGAGGTCGCGCAGCACTTTCGCGGTTTGGGCTTCGTTCTTGAGATAGCGTGGCATAACCTGTGCGCCGCTGATCAAAATCATGCCGGCCTCGCCTGTGCCAAGCGGTGAAAAGGTATCGGGGTCGACGATGCGGAAAGCAGTCCCTGGAATCGGCAGGCCGACCGAACCGATCTTCCAGTTGATCTGCACCTTCCAGTCGTCCGGACTTATCTTGTCCGGCATGTTGCAGCTCGCCACCGGTGCGGTCTCGGTAGCGCCGAAGCCTTCGTAAATGTCCTTGTTGAATTTCAGTTTGAAATCCTTGCGTACTTCTTCCTGCAGTTTTTCCGCCCCAGCAATGACAAAGCGCAGGCTTTCCAGCATCAACGGATGGATCTTCGCGTTGCGGGTGTAAAGCCGGAAAAAACTGGAGGTGCCGAACAGGATCGTAATGCGGTGCTCGGCGACTGCCAGCGCGCAGGCATTCACGTCCGTGGGATCGGGATGACACACGACCGGCACGCGTTCCAGCATGGGCAGGAAATGGGTAACTGTCAGGCCGAGCGCATGGAAGGGCGGCAGGTTGGCGAGGATCACGTCGTTGTCTTCGATGTTCAACAGCTCGCCGATCTGCTTGATATTGGCCATAAGGTTGCGATGGCTGAGCTGTATACCCTTGGGCAAACCTTCGCTGCCGCTGGAAAACAAGATGGTTGCGGTACGTTCGTTTGAATAACGCGCGCAGTACAGCAGCTTCAATAGGCTGCGGGGCAGTAGCGCGCAGCTCAGCAGGGTCAGTGCCTTCTCCATGGCGGAGACGCTGGCGCGGAAATCTTCAAGGATGACGAAGGTGCAGTGCTCCTGCAGTGAGGAGAAGTCGATACCCTTGCTCATGAGTTTGTCGAGGAACCGGGTCGAGGTGTACACCGTTTTGATCTCGGCTTGCATGATGGCCGACAGTACCGCTTCGCTGCTGGCCGTAAAGTTCAGGTTCACTGAAGTCTTGCCCGCGAGCGCGGCGGCAAGATTGGCGAGCACGCTGCCGGTGCTGCTGGGCAGCAACAGGCCGATGTTCTGTTCGGGGCTCATCCGTCTGAAACGGCGCGCCATGATGATGGAGCCGGTCAGTGCGGTCAGGGACTTCAGGCGGGCGCCCATGGTGTCGAGCAGCACTACCGGATTGCCGCGCTGCGCGGCAGTGTCGATCCACTGTTCGCCAATGGTCGGCAGGTTGTCGGCGTATTCCTGCCACGAGGACTGCGACAGGTCCACAACGCTCTGTTTGAGCACATCGGCGCTTGTTGTTCTGCTCAGCGGTGTGCCGAAATCAACCACCACGTCGCGCGTGAAGCGAAACCGGGCGCCGCGTTTCAGGCGTTCCGATGACCGGGAGAACTGGCTGCCCCAAAGGCCTCTTAAATAGAAGGGCACGATGACCACGCTGTCGTCAACGTTGGCGCAGGCGCGTTCAAAACCCCGGCGGAATTCCGCGAGATTGCCGCTGCGGCTGATCACGCCTTCCGGGAACAGGCCCACCACTTCACCGTTCTGCAGTGCAGCGGCCACGCTGTCGAGCGCACTGCGGCTCGCGGCATTCGCCGAGATTGGAATGCAGCCGAACAGTTTGAAGAACCAGCTGAGGTACCAGAGCTTGTAGATTGCATCGATCATCACGAAGCGCACCGGGCGCGGGCTGGCGATCTGCAGAATGGCCCAGTCAATCCAGCTCACGTGGTTGCCGAGCAGCAGCACGCCACCCTGCGCAGGAATGTGCTTCATGCCTTGAACCTTGATGCGGTAACCGGTAGAGACGATGCGCCCGAGGATAAAGCGCGTCAGACTTTGCGGCAGTTCCCACAATGTGTAGCAACTTCCGATCAGTGCGACCACCGCGATCAGTTGCAGCAGCGACTTGCTGCTCCACCCCAGCAACGAAAACACCACGGTGAGCAGCAGGAACAGCAACATGTTGATGTTCTGCAGCCAGTTGCTGGCAGCGAGGGTCTTGCCCAGTTTGATGTCACCCGCGAAATACTGCGTCAGGGCGTTCAGCGGCACGATGAAGATGCCGCCCATGATGCCGATGAAGAAGAACAGCAGCGCGGCAATGAGCGTGGATTCCACCTGCGGCAGCATCAGCAAGCCGAGTGCGAGGCCGAGTGCGCCAAGCGGTAACAGCCCCGTTTCAATGTAGTTGCGCGAGAAGCGGCCGGCGTACATTGAACCGAGTGCAATGCCGAGTCCCGAGCTGGCGATAATGCCTTGCACGAGGATGGTGTTGGTCACGCCGAGGTTGTCTTTGAGGAAAGCAGGAAAGGCTGCCAGCATCACCTGACCCACGGCCCAGAACATGGCGAGACCTATCGCGGAAAGGCGGATCGCGCGGCTTTCAATCAGCGGCTCCAGGTTGGCGCGCAACTGACTGGGTCCGAACCAGGTGTGCCAAGGCTGCAAACGCGGCAGATCATCAGCAGGTGTCTGAAGTGCAGCGAGTGGAATGCGGTACAGCAGCACTACTTCCACAAAACTGCCCAGAAGCAGGAGCCAGCCGCTGGGGGCGATGGCGCGCAGCACGTCAGCTTCCGTTTGTGCAGTGTCCGGATACAGTGCTTCAAAGGTGATGGAAAACGCGAGCGTGCCGGCGAGGATCGACACGATGGCCAGCGCGGAGACGATGCCGTTGACTTCGCCGAGCCGCTGCCTGCCGAAGAATTCCTTGATGAAACCGTATTTCGCTGGCGAATACAGTGCTGACTGTGTGGCGAGCAGCAGCGTCATCACAAACGCCGGCATGAACCAGCCGAGGTAGTAACACTGCACAATACCGGCGCAGATCGCGACACCGCTCCAGCCTGTGGCGCGCATGATACGCAGCTTGTTGTAGCGGTCTGATAGGAAGCCTGCGGGCGTGAGCAATACGATAAAGGGCAGCAGGATCAGTGCGTTGACCAGCGCTGTCATGATGACTTGATAAGGTCCGCTATAAAGCTTGAACAGGGTATTCTGAATGGTGATCTTGTGGCCAAGATCCACAAAGGCATTCAGGAACACCGCGATAAAGAAGCACCACGTCCCTTTAAATGGGGACAGACCACTTTTATCGGGAGGTGTAGTCATGGTTATTGATCACAGGTGCAAAGATAAATGTGGTCTGTCCCCATTTAAAGGGGCCAGCCGCCTAGTTGTTGCCAGCGGTTGATCATGTGGCAGAACAGGTCGGCAGTTTTTTCCGCATCATAGCGAGCCGAGTGGGCTTCTTCTGGTTCAAAGCCGAGACCGGCGGCATCACAGGAGCGGGCCAGCACGGTCTGGCCAAAACACAAGGCAGCAATCGAGGCAGTGTCGAGACTTGAAAAGGGGTGGAAGGGATTGCGCTTGAGATTGTGGCGCTCGGCAGCGGCGCGGATAAAGCCGTGGTCGAAGTGGGCGTTGTGACCCACCAAAATCGCGCGTTTGCACTCCTCCAGTTTCATCTTGGCGCGAATGTGTTGGAACATCTCGCGGAACACTTCCGGCTCCGGGTGCGCAATGCGAAACGGATGGTGCGGATCGATGCCGGTGAATTTCAGCGCGGCTTCTTCCATGATGAGGCCGGGGAAGGGCACCACGCGGTAGAAGTGCGTGCTTTCGCGGACCAGGTGGCCGTGTTCATTGAAGCCGAGCAACACGGCGGCGACTTCGAGGATGGCATCGGTCTGCGCGTTGAAACCGCCGCACTCCACGTCAATAACCACCGGCAGGAAACCGCGAAAGCGGCGTGCCATGACGGTACTGCCCGAGGACTCGAGATCGGCGCCTTCGCTTTCCTTTACTTCTATGTCTTCACTCAACTTTTCAGGCACTGATGACTTTCCATTGCAGGGTTTCGCCTGCCTTGAGGGGGATGATGCTGTGTTCGCCGAGCGGATATTCGGCGGGCAAGGTCCAGGGTTCCTTGCGCAGTGTGATCTTCGTGGTATTGCGCGGCATGCCGTAAAAATCCGGGCCGTGGAAGCTGGCGAAAGCTTCGAGCTTGTTTAGCGCACCAAGTGACTCGAAGATTTCGGCGTACATTTCAATGGCAGCAGGCGCGGTGAAACAACCGGCGCAGCCACACGCGTTCTCTTTGGTGTGGCGCGCATGCGGCGCGGAATCGGTGCCAAGAAAAAATTTGGTGTTGCCACTGGCGGCACACGCACGCAGCGCTTCCTGATGCACGTTGCGCTTGAGCACCGGCAGACAGAACAAGTGTGGCCGCACACCGCCGACCAACATGTGGTTGCGGTTGTACAAGAGGTGCTGCACGGTCAGCGTGGCGGCGACTGTTGCCGGCGCCGCTTGCACAAACTCAACGGCTTCACGTGTGGTGATATGTTCGAGCACCACTTTTAGTTGCGGGAAGCGTTGGCACAGTGGTGCGAGGATCGTGTCGATGAACACCTGCTCCCGATCGAAGATGTCGATATGCGCGGCAGTGACTTCGCCGTGCACCAACAGCGGCATGCCGACGGCACTCATCGCTTCAAGTACCGGATAAATCTTGTCGATAGACGTTACCCCGTCGGCCGAGTTGGTGGTGGCACCGGCCGGGTAGAGCTTGGCGGCGACTACATGGCTATCAGCCTTGGCGGCATGGATGTCCGCCGGAGTGGTTGTATCAGTCAGGTACAGCACCATGAGAGGTTCGAAACCGCTGCCCTTGGGGGCTTGCGCCAACAGGCGCTCACGGTAAGCGGTGGCCTGTGCAGCATTCTTCACTGGGGGCACCAGATTGGGCATGGCGATGGCGCGGGCAAAGACGCGGGCGGTATGGGGAACAGTGTATTGCAGCGCGACACCGTCCCGGAAGTGCACATGCCAGTCATCGGGGCGGGTAAGGGTGAGTTCGTGCATGACAACTGTCTGGGGTAGCCGTAAATTGTTGCAAGTATAGCAAGGGTTTGGGAGACAGACCCGGCGAAATGGGCTTGGCACACCGATGGCCACATGGCGAAGGTGGCCTCGGCACGCCGTAGCCCGCAGGGCGAAGGTGGCTGGACTCATGCTGGACAGGTGTTTATCCTTCGCACCTCGGTTTTTCCCGGTGTCTGCGCCATGTCCACTATTCTCCAGCATCTCCCTTTGGGTCAGAAGATCGGCATCGCCTTTTCCGGCGGCCTCGACACCAGTGCCGCTTTGCACTGGATGAAGTTGAAGGGCGCGCGCCCCTGTGCCTATACCGCCAACCTCGGCCAGCCCGACGAGTCCGACTACGACGAGATTCCGCGCAAGGCAATGGAATACGGCGCTGAACTTGCCCGCCTGGTCGACTGCCGGCTGCAACTGGCCAATGAAGGCATTGCTGCACTGCAGGCCGGTGCGTTCCATGTCACTACTGCAGGCGCTACCTATTTCAACACCACACCGCTTGGCCGCGCTGTCACCGGCACGATGCTGGTTGCTGCCATGAAAGAAGACGACGTCAACATCTGGGGCGACGGCAGTACCTACAAGGGCAACGACATCGAGCGCTTCTATCGCTATGGTTTGCTGACCAATCCCGCGTTGAAAATCTACAAGCCCTGGCTCGACCAGGCCTTCATCGATGAGCTCGGCGGCCGCGCCGAAATGTCGGCGTTCATGACCAAGGCCGGTTTCGGTTACAAGATGTCCGCGGAAAAAGCCTACAGCACCGACAGCAACATGCTCGGTGCC
Source organism: Klebsiella pneumoniae (assembly GCA_945902215.1). Lineage (GTDB taxonomy): Bacteria > Pseudomonadota > Gammaproteobacteria > Pseudomonadales > Pseudohongiellaceae > CAILUG01. The sequence continues at coordinate 21,723 of CAMDML010000038.1, forward strand.
ACGCACGAAGCAAAGGATCTCGAACACCTCAGCAGCGGCATCAAGATCGTCAATCCGATCATGGGTGTGGCCTTCTGGCGCGACGACGTGGCCGTGAAAGCGGAAACCGTGCGTGTGGATTTCGAGGAAGGGGTGCCGGTGGCGCTGAACGGCAAGACCTTCGCCGGTCCGGTGGAACTACTGCTGGAAGCGAATCGCATCGGCGGTCGCCACGGGCTGGGGATGAGCGACCAGATCGAAAACAGGATCATTGAGGCAAAAAGCCGGGGCATCTACGAAGCGCCCGGCCTGGCGCTGTTGTTCATCGCCTACGAACGCCTTGTTACCGGCATTCACAATGAAGACACCATCGAGCAGTACCGTGACAACGGCCGCAAGCTGGGCCGCTTGTTGTATCAGGGGCGCTGGTTTGATTCGCAGGCATTGATGCTGCGTGAAAGTGCGCAACGCTGGGTCGCGTCTGCGATTACCGGGGAAGTGACGCTCGAACTGCGCCGCGGCAACGACTATTCCTTGTTGAATACCGAGAGTCCCAATCTCACCTATCAGCCCGAACGGCTGACGATGGAGAAGGGTGCGTCGGTATTCTCACCGCAGGATCGTATTGGTCAGCTCACCATGCGCAACATGGACATTGTCGATACCCGCGAGAAACTGGGCATCTATACCCGCACGGGTCTCTTGCAAGCCAGTGATGGCGGGCCGCCCAGCTTGCCCAAGAAACACAAGGAATAAGCGCATAGGAAGCAGATCTGTTCTGCGGGCTTGTCTCCAGCACTCCCTCACTCGCCGGGTTTTTCCCGGAACTCGCACAAGTCCTCGATCAGGCAACTTCCACACCGTGGTTTGCGGGCGATGCAGGTGTAGCGGCCGTGCAGGATCAGCCAGTGGTGCGCATCCAGCAGAAATTCTTTCGGTACTACTTTCAACAGTTTCTTTTCCACCTCCAGCACGTTCTTGCCAGGTGCCAGGCCGGTACGGTTGGAGACGCGGAAGATGTGGGTGTCGACCGCCATTGTCGGCTGCCGGAATGCGGTGTTGAGTACGACGTTGGCGGTTTTGCGGCCAACACCCGGCAAGGCTTCCAGTGCTTCTCTTGTGGCGGGCACTTGCGAGTCATGCTCTTCAATCAGGATCATGCAGGTCTTGATGATGTTCGCAGCCTTGGTATTAAAAAGGCCGATCGTCTTGATGTAACTCCTCAGCTTTGTAATTCCCAACTTGCGGATTTTTTCCGGCGTGTTCGCCACCGGAAACAGTTTTGCAGTTGCCTTGTTGACGCCGACGTCAGTGGCCTGCGCTGACAGCATTACGGAGATCAGCAGTTCAAAGGGCGTAGCGAACACCAACTCAGTGGTCGGCGCGGGATTTGCCTGGCGCAGGCGGCTGAAGATTTCACTGCGCTTGTGTTGATTCAAAGTGGCTTGTCCGGATTTGTTGCTGGTGCAGAGCTCGCGGCTTTCTGTGCGGCTTTCTTTGCTTTTACACGGGCCAGTGCGGCGGCGATGGTGGCTTGTGCATCAGTGGCAGCCGCTTGCGCCGGTTCATCCAGTGTTACAGGCGGTTGTGGTTCCGTTGCCAAATCACCGGCTTTGCGTGCCTGCAGGAATTCGTAGCGCTGTTGCCAATAAACGGCGCGCTCCTGTCGGGCGCGCAGGTCAAGAATGTCGGTCGGAGGCGGCAACTGGCTCGCAGCCGGGAGCATGTCTATGCAATCAACCGGGCAGGGCGCAACGCAGAGGTCACAACCGGTGCATTCGCTGCCGATGACCGTGTGCATCAGTTTGCCGCTGCCGAGGATGGCATCTACCGGACAGGCCTGGATACATAAGGTGCAACCGATGCATTCGGCTTCGCGGATGTACGCCTGCTTGCGCAGGTCTTCAATGCCATGCACGGGGTCGAGCGGTTCCGGTGTCAGGTTTAGGAGCTTGGCGAGCGCACGAATTGTTACTGCGCCGCCGGGCGGACAGCGGTTGAGCGGACTGCCTCCAGCAATGGCTTGCGCATACGGTTTGCAGCCGGGATGGCCGCACTTGCCGCACTGCGTCTGGGGCAAAAGCGCATTGATCTTGGCGACGAGCTGGGTAGCGTCCACACTGAGCCTGCGACCTTAGCGAGTCTGGATAAGTTCGATCATGTAACCGTCGGGATCTTTCACGAACGCGATTACACCGCCGCCGTGCTTCATCGGGCCGGCCGGGCGCACGACGTTGCCACCTTTCGCGGTGATTTCGTCGCAAGCTTTGTAGGCATCGTCTACTGCAATTGCAATGTGGCCGAACGCGTTGCCCAGTTCGTAGCTCTTGGTTTCCCAGTTGTGGGTCAGTTCGATAACGGTGTTGCTCTTCTCATCGCCGTAACCGACGAACGCGAGGGTGAACTTGCCTTCCGGGTAGTCTTTCCGGCGCAGCTCCTGCATGCCGAAGATCGTAGTGTAGAAATCGATACTCTTGTTCAGGTCAACGACCCGGATCATGGTGTGCAGAATACGCATGGTTCACTCCACTAGTACGCGGGAAACAGGGTGCCATTAGACCCGCGAAAGCAGGCACTTGTCACGCTGAAGCCCACTGGGCGAAGGCGGATGGATCGCAAGCGTGCTGGCGCGTAGACTGGAGGTATGAAGGCACAGGCAGAAAAAGGAAATCAGGTTCAGCTCTGGCTCGCTCCGGTGGCGCCGGCCTATGACGCTGCGCTGCTCACGCGTTATGAGTCCCTGCTGAACTCAGAAGAGCGCGCTCGCTGGCAACGTTTCATCTACCCTGCTGATCGCCAGCGATTTCTGGTAGCCAGAGCCTGCGTACGCATGGTGTTGGCGGACTGCTTGGGCCACAGCGATCCTGCAGCTTTGCAATTCACACAGACTCCGCACGGAAAACCGGAACTCGCGGGGCCGCATGCCAAAACGCTGCATTTTAATCTCAGTCACACTGACGGGATGCTGGTGCTGGCAGTGAGCCGGACTCATGTTGTTGGTGTAGATGTTGAGTGCCTGACCCGCAAGGTGGAACTGCAGGCGCTGTCGCAGCGCTACTTTGCAACCCAGGAGCATGAGGAGCTGCAGGATATGGATGGCGCTGCGCAACGCGAGCGTTTCTTTGCACTGTGGACCTTGAAAGAGGCTTGGTTGAAAGCACGCGGCCTTGGCCTGCGCGTTCCGCTCGACGACTTCAGTTTCTGCTTTGCCGGCAAGCACCCGGTAATAGAGGTCGGTCCGCAGCTTGATGAAAGACCGCAGGAATGGCAGTTCCGATTGCTCTCACGTGAGCAGTTCCGGATTGCGTTGGCGGTGAATGTTGCGAGTGCCCAGCCCTTGCAGGTCCACGTGCAGGTGTGGCAAAAGTAGCAGGCTCAGGTCACCCGCGAGCCAGGCATGGCGCCTGGATGCGGTGCAATCAGATAGATTTCTTTCCCGTCGCCAGCCGCCAGAATCATCCCTTCAGACATGCCGAACTTCATCTTGCGCGCTTTCAGGTTGGCAACGACAACGGTGTGTTTGCCGATCAGGTCTTCGGGTTTGTAGGCGGCTTTGATGCCGGAGAACACGGTGCGAGTGCTGGGTTTGCCGGCGGCGTCGAGGCCGAGATCCAAGGTCAACTTCAATAGCTTGTCGGCGCCTTCAATGTGTTCGGCGTTAGTGATCAGCGCGATGCGCATATCCACCTTCGCGAAATCAGTGAATTCGATTTCGGCGGTGAGTGGCTCGCGCGCGAGTGGCGAGTCAATTGCAACAGAGTCAACTACAAGGGGTGCAGTTTCGCCGGAAGCCCCCAGACTGTTTTTGCTTGCTTCAACCATAGCCGCCACCTTATCCGGATCAACCCGGGTCATCAACGGAGAAAACGTGCCGATGGTGTGTGCAGACAGCAAACTTCCCGCATCCTTCCACACCAGCGGTTTGACCTGCAAAAAACTTTCCACCTCAGCGGCGAGCGCGGGCAGCACCGGTTTGAGGTAGATCACCAATAGTCTGAACAGGTTGATCCCGACTGAACAAATATTCTGCACTTCAGGTGACTGCGGCGCGGCTTTCGCGACACTCCACGGTTGTTTGTCAGCGATCCAGCTGTTGGCTTTGTCGGCCAACGCCATGATCGCGCGCATCGCCTTGCCGAATTCGCGGGCATTGTAGTAGCCGGCAATGTCGCTTGCTGCATTGGAGAATTCTGCTGTCAGTGCCGGTTCGCTGTCGTTTACGGCCAGCTGTCCGCCGAAATTGCGCGAGACAAACCCGGCGCAGCGGCTCGCGATGTTGACCACTTTGCCGACCAGATCGGCGTTCACGCGCAATGCGAAGTCCTCAAGGTTCAGATCGAGGTCATCAGGATTCGCGCCGAGTTTCGCGGCGAAGTAATAACGCAGATATTCCGGGTTCAGGTGTTCGAAATACGTGGAGGCCATGATGAAGGTGCCGCGCGACTTCGACATCTTCTGGCCGTTGACTGTCAGGAAACCGTTGACACTGATCGAGGACGGTGTGCGGTAACCGGCCGTGGTCAGCATCGCCGGCCAGAACAGCGCATGGAAGTTGACGATATCTTTGCCAATAAAATGCCACAGCTCGGTGCTTGCACCTTGGTTCCAGTAGCGGTCGAAGTCGAAACCCTTGTCTGCGCACAGCTTTTTGAAGCTGGCCATGTAGCCGATCGGCGCATCGAGCCACACATAGAAATATTTGCCGGGCGCATCGGGAATTTCGAAACCGAAATAGGGTGCATCGCGGCTGATGTCCCATTCCTGCAAGCCGCTATCGAGCCATTCGGATAGTTTGTTCGCGACCGATGGCACCAACACGCCACTGCGGGTCCACTGCTGCAACATCTCAGTGAAGTCGGGCAGTTTGAAGAAGTAATGCACCGAGTCTTTCAGTACCGGCTTCGCGCCGGAGATTGTCGAATGCGGATTGATCAGATCGGTTGCGGAGTAGGTTGAGGCGCACACTTCACAGTTGTCGCCGTACTGGTCTTCGGCTTTGCACTTGGGGCACTGGCCTTTGATGAAACGGTCGGCCAGGAACAGGCCGCGCTCCGGATCGAACAGTTGCGTTACGCTGCGCGTGGCGATCTTGCCTGCATCACGAATGCGTTTGTAGATCAGTGTGGCAAGTTCGCGATTTTCTTCCGAGTGTGTGGAATGATAAATGTCAAAGTCCACCAGGAAGCGCTTGAAGTCACGGTGATGCTCAACGCGCACACCTTCAATGAATTGCTCCGGGGTGATACCTGCCTTCTCGGCGCTGAGCATGATTGCCGTGCCATGCGTGTCATCGGCACACACGTAATGCACGGTATGGCCCTGCAGCCGCTGAAATCGCACCCAGATGTCCGCCTGAATATAGCCAAGCATATGGCCGAGATGGATCGGGCCATTGGCAAAGGGCAGGGCATTGGTAACGAGAATGTCGCGCGTGGTCATGCGGGTACTTTACTGGCGGAAGGCGGCGCATGGTAGCCATTCCTTGGGGAAGATTAAAGCGCACGGATTGGTGGTTTTGTTGTGGTTCTGGACAACCACTTGGGTTGAACGTGTTGAGGACCATTAGTTGGGAGGGCCTGGCCGGGGATGTAAGTTTGCTCCGCCCTCCTGGCGGTCGACTTCAGTGCTCACGTTAACCCTTGCCGGGACGCAAGCCGGCAAATCTAGCCGCTTGCGGACGGGCTCCGCAAACTTTCACCCCCGGCCCTCCCTCTCAGGTTTTGCGCAGATCCCCGTGGGTGTCTTTCTCGTCGATGCGTCAGTTCTTGTTGCGCGTAATGACAAACGTTTCGTCGTTGAAGTGCAGCCCGCCGTATTTGTTCAGCACGCGTGCGGTGGCTTTCAGGTAGGTGCCATCTGCAAGCACTTTTTCCAGCCGCTCGTCCTCGATCTGATTAACGTAGATCGCCGCATTCCATGCCGCGAACAACGTGGAAGTGCCAATCCCGCTGCTGCCGATTTCGCTGGGCAAGGCATGCATCTTGTAGCTAAATATTGCCTTGCTGTCGCTGAGCTCGCGGATGTTGTAGTTGCGTAACTCGCGGCCCATCAGCTCCTTGAACTCGCGCAGGATGTCGTGGCGTGTGACCGGGAACGGATTTTCGTTGGGCCAGAACTCCTTGATGATCTCCTCAGCCGGATCTTTGCCACAGGACTGGATCACCAACATGCGGCCGCCCGGGGCGAGGCATTTGACCAAGGGTACGATGATCTTTTCTGCTTTAAAGCGTGCCGAAGTGCGCGCGCGCCAAGGCTGTGACGCGAGCACAAAATCGTAATACCAGCTTTGTACGCCGGGGCGCGGAATGACCGCATCGAGCAGAATCTTGTGGTCCTCGCGATAGATCACCACCACTGACGGACGCTTGAACAGCGGATTACCCGAGATTTTGCTGGTTTCGGTTTCCCAGCCGTGCGCGAACATTGGCTGCAACGCTTCGAGTTGCTCCTTGTAGCCGTAGGTCGTGTTGCCTTCAAGCCGCACTTCCTGCCAGTTCATCGCGGCGGCCGAGGTGGTGTTGGCTGGCATCAGGCGTGAATCGGCGTAATTGAGGTTGGTCAGTACAAGAATGGTGGAAGGGTGTTCGCAGAAACGGTCGACCATCTTGTCGACGCCGATGCGCACATCTTCCATGCTGATTTCTTTCGCCACGACTACCAGCGGTACGGTTGGGAAACGCTGGTGCAAGTCGCGCATGCAAGCGGAGAGCACCGTAGCGTCGCCCATGCCTGCGTCGTACATGCGCAAGGCAGGTGGGGTCGGGTGCAGGTACTGGAACTCGTGTCCGGCCCGCTTCGCGATGGCGTACTTCTCGTTGCAGGTATTGATGAAAGACAGGTAGTTCTGGCGGTTGTCGTAAAAGCGGAAGGCGGTTTTCTTCGTACTTTTGCTGCCGGCAGAGGCTGGCTTTGCGGCTTTTTTCTTGGGGGTGCTACTGGTCTTGGAACGGGTACTGGCCATAATGCGAATTCCTGATTGGCTCTTATTATTATAGTGGCGGCGGATATTAAGGGGGGGGCGACTGGCTGGTCAACCGGGGTTTGGTGAGCCGTAATCCGGGTTCGGAGATTTGGGGAGGGGATGAGGCGGGGATCAGGCAACTGACGGGAATTTACAGAGCAAAGGCAGAAAGTGACAAAAAGCGTCACCCAATGGTAACCCTCTGGGGCTGGCAGCCTTGAAATCACGCTGCCATCAAGGGCTGTTTTTATAGTATGTGGAAGGGGGGTTCAGGGGGCATTTCACCCATATATTGTAAACCAGCACACGCTTTGATCACGGGATTTTGCGGCTCCCTGTTCTGGCATGGCCCTTGCACATTTATACACTGTCGGGCGCTCTGGGCTTTCCGTTCTTATAACCAGAATCGACCGGATCCAACATTTTTTTGTGTTTTTTAACCAGTTTTCCAACCAAAGCAACAGGAGCTCTCCATGCAATCCATGAAGCAGAAAGTACAGCAGGGTTTTACCCTCATTGAATTGATGATCGTTATCGCGATCATCGGCATTCTGGCCGCCGTCGCACTGCCGGCTTACCAGGATTACACCGTACGTGCCAAAGCCTCGGAACTGATCCTGGCTGGCAGCACTGGCAAAAACATTATCTCCGAGTATGTGATTCTCCAGGGTACTTTGCCACCGTCTACCTATACGATCGCGGACGTTACTTCAGGCATGACCAATGAAGTAATCTGGGACGTAACCGCCATCCAGATCACCGGTGACGGCACCGCACTGGGCATCCCGGGCGATTCCGTGATTATCCGTTTGACGCCTACCGAGAATGCTTCAGGTGGTGTTAACTGGGTTTGTTCCGCAGCAGAAGGTACCCGTTACATGCCGGGTAGCTGCCAGTAAGCTCAGCTTGTTCGATTCACCAAAGCCAGCCTCGAGAGAGGCTGGCTTTTTTATTTGTAGTCCTTTAATTCTAGTACCCTCTGCCAGTCCTGATTGCCACTACGAACTATGAAACTGCGATCAATCCCATGGGTGGCAACCATTACGATATGCGTACTTGTGCTTACGCTACTCATTTATTGGCCCGGGCTTTCAGGCCCCTTCGTACTGGATGATCTCCAGAACATCGTCCGCCCCTACGTGGCTGACCCGGACCTCACTGCAATCCTGTACAACATTACCCATAACAACAGTGGCATTTTCGGCCGCAGCGTATCAATCCTCAGTTTCATCGTGACCGAGATGCAATTCGGCAATGAGGCCTGGGGCTACAAATTCCATAACCTTCTGCTGCACCTTGGTTGCGGCTTGTTGTTGTTTCGGCTGCTCTACCTGATTCTGCCTCTGCTTGAACAGCGGGAGCGGTTACCGCGTGATGTGGTGGTTGCCGGCGTGGTCTGCAGTTTCTGGCTGTTGCATCCCTTGTTGGTGAGCACCGTCCTTTATGCCGTGCAGCGCATGACGCAACTGGGGGCTTTGTTCAGTCTGCTGGCCTTGCTGGCTTACGTCGACGCCCGCCTGACTGTGCGCGCCACATTCAGATATTGGCTCTGTGGCTGGGTGCTGTTTCCACTGAGCCTGTTGTTGGCCCTGCTCTCCAAGGAGACCGGGATACTGATACCGGTTTATATCCTGGTTTTTGAAGTACTGGTATTCCGGGTGTCGTTGCCACGTTTGCGCCAGAGTCCGCATGTGCTGTGGTGGCTGGTGGTGTTTGTGGGTTTGCCCCTGTTGTTAGGGAGCCTTTATGTATTCACCCATTTCGGTGAGCTTACCGATTACAGCGGCCGGACTTTCACGCTGCCGGAACGGTTGCTGACCCAGATTCATGCCGTGTTTTTTTATGCCCGGTTGATCCTGCTGCCGCGGGTGCGGGCAATGGGTCTGTTCCATGATGATTTTCCTGTGACCATGGCCCCGGATCTCACGACAGTGTTGCTGATGGGTGTCCTGCTGTTGGTACTAGCACTGGCGTGGTACTTACGCCGCCGCTTGCCGGTGCTGGCTTTCGGCCTGTGCTGGTTTTTCGCTTCACATCTACTCGAATCCACCTTTCTGCCACTGGAACTGGTATTCGAACATCGCAATTATCTGGCAGCGCTGGGCCTACTGCTGCCCCCACTGTACTACCTGATTCAGACAACAGAGCTGGCAAAGCTGCGCTGGGTCACGGCGCTGTTTTTCCTGGTGTTGTTGTTGCAAACCGGGAGTCGCGTACAGGAGTGGAGCAATGAGGGAGTCCTGCTGACAGTTGCGGTCGGTGACCATCCCGCATCGCCACGGGCGCGCACAACGTTGGCGAATTATTTGTTCGAACATGAGCAGATGGAGGCAGGTGTGACTCAATTACAGGCCGTTCAGGAACTCAGCCCCGATAATGCGGGGCCGTTCTTGCACGAGTTGGTGATTGCCTGTGGCTCAGGCGAAAGAAATGCGGAGTTGCTCGAGCAA
>CAMDML010000039.1 GCA_945902215.1 Klebsiella pneumoniae
GGCGGAGGCGGCGGCGGCGGAGGCGGAGGCGGCGGAGGAGGCGCTTTATCAGTGCCAGCTACTGGCAGTTCCAGGGGCGTGCGCGAATTCAGCACCGGGTTTACTTTAACATCTGGTACTCCGGTATCTCCCGTTACCTGCTGCACCACGGCTGCTACCAAGTTGTTGTTGGTCAGCACCCCAGCAGGAGCTGGCGGAGGAGGAAGGTTTACGACGAGGTTGTTGGTATCACCCCCGGCATTACCACCAGCATTACCCAGCCTGTTGAATGCCGGAGCGGGCTCTGCGGGAGCGGGAGCGGGCTCTGCGGGAGCGGGTGCTGGCGCGTTACCGCCATTGCCTGCGGCGCCATCAGCCGCCTGTCCGTCACCGGCATCAGGGGCATCATCAGCGCCCGCATCACCCTCAGCGGCATCACTACCTGCACCTGCATCACCTGCGTCTGGGTCCTCTTCCTCTTCCACTACGCCCGGGGTGAAATTTTCCAGGCTCAACTGTACAGGTTCTGCCAGCAAGCCCTGCGGACCTTCGCCATCATTGCTGGTTTCGCTGTAGTCAAACGTACCGCCCAAACCAAGATCGATGGAGCCGTCTTCATTGGAGATGGTCGTGCCACCATCCCATGTACCCGTGTACAGGATGCCGCCCTCGAGCGATGCGCCGTGGAAGGTTCCACGAATACCAATACTGGCGAAAGGTGTGTCTACCCGGTAAGTGTCTTGGTCGGCTTCGCCGATACTGCCGGAAATCGTACGGAAACCACCGCGCACCATAGACATGACCACTTCATCGAATATGGCGGGGTTTTCATCGAAATCATAGGTCTCGAACAGAAATTCCGTGTTGGCTTTGAATGAAATCATGGCGTCGTCGACCATCCTTAACTGGGCGAAGCCGTCTGCACCGACAAGTATGGTGTCTTGCTCGAAAATTTCCGAGCGGCGGGTAAGTGCCCGGACATTGCCCGTGGCATCACGGGCTTCAACCCGTCCCTTGGTCTGAATCACCATGCCAATGAGATCCCCAGTCTGCGCATAAAGCGGCAAGCTCAGGCAAGAGAGCAGCGTGAGGATGGGGAGAGATTTTCTTCCAGTGAATTTTCTGCGCATGTTATCTACTCCGGTATCGCGCGTAGCAAGAGCATGGGTAGTATAAGCGGCCAATTCGTTTAATTCATCCGTGAATTTCTCCCAATCTCCTGCGCATAATTGCCCGCTTCAGAAGTCCTGGATCACAACGAGCAGCAGGTTGTTGCGCTCGCGCAGGTGGTAGTGGCTTTGGGAGCGCTGGTATTCCAGCGAAATCCGCTTGCCGCTTGCCGGCAGCAACGCCACTCCGCTCCGCAGGATAACGCTGGTGCGGTCATCGAGTGGCGCAGTCATGTTGTTGTCGATTTCGCGATCAATCAGCAATTCGGCGTAGGGGTTCCACTGGCGGCGGGCTCCCAGCGTGGCGGAGGCGAACAGGCCGCTGCGCAGCAGCATCAGGCGTTCGTGGTTGCCGAAGGGTTCGCGCACTGGCTGGCCGAGGCTGTTTAGCTGGCCTTCATACTGCGTGTCGAGGGCGTGTACTGCCACCATGCCGCCCACCTGCAGCCACGCCGGCAGTGCTCGCCACTGCTGCGTCGAGAGGCGGGCGATTGCTTCCACTTGCAGGTAGCGGCGCCGGAAGTCGATGTCGCGGCTGACGCTGATACCACGGTTGCTGACGACATTGTCACCTGTAAAGTACAGTTGTTCGGCCCTGACGCCGAGTGCCAACACCGGGCTCAAACGCAGACCGGCATCGATACGCGGGCCGATTGCCTCCAGTTCGGTGGCACCGCTGACATACTTCAGATCGACACTGGTGGCTTCCCTTGTCACCCCGAGTCCGACAAAGGAATCCTGGCTGGGTGCATACAGCATGCCGAAATCGTAACGGGCGTTGCTGCTGTGGAGTTTGTCACTTTCCAGGCGTTTGGCGGTGCGCGCCAGCGTACGCAGGAATAGTGGCTGGGTGGTGGATAGCGGTAATTTCATCAAGGAATCGTACTGCCCTACATACCCGGAGGCCCCGGATGCCAGTGATTCCGGCGTGATCACCGCAGCCGGATTGGTCGCTTGCCGCGCAGTAGCGAGGCGATTGGCGGTCTGGTAGCTCACTTGACGGTTCACCAGTTCGCCCAGATCGGCGCCTGTGGCATAAAAGCGGCGCAGACCTGATTGCCCCATGTTGCGGGCCCATAATGCCTGTGCTGATGGCGGCTCGGCAGCAGTGGTGATGCCGCAGCCGGTAGTGAAAAGCATGAGTGCCACAGCGGCAAGTGTGAGTCGGAGCTTTATTGGCATGACACCGTTCCATCGGAGGCGGGATTTGCCGGAATTGTAACTCCTGCCTGCCTCTAGGCGGAGTCGAAATAAATCTTGCGAGCCATCCATGGGCTTCACTGATTTTTCAGCGCGCAGAGTCGTTGAAGGAGCGCAGGCTTGGCGAGCCACATCCCATGGTCGATAATGAAGACTCTTCGGCATTCCTTCCCGAGCGCCTGCAGAGTGCCAACCGACGGCTTGGCCAGCTCAATAACCCACAACAATAAATTCACGGTCTCACTTCCACGGGCAGAACAAGTACTGTTGTCTTTCTCGTTGGTAAATTTCTGAAGCAAGGAGGTAAAGAATGAATCTGGTAGAAATTTTTTATTCTCAGGTAATTCCTGTGGGTCTGTGGGCAGTAATGCTGGGAATGGGTCTGGCGCTGAGTGTTGCGGATATCAAGCGGATCTTTGCCATGCCAAAGGCAATTACGGTGGGGCTTGGGGGGCAAATGCTCATGTTGCCGCTGCTGGGTTTCATGCTGGCGGTGTTGTTTGCACCAACTCCTGAAATCGCAGTGGGTGTAGTAATTCTTGCGGCATGTCCGGGAGGTGTAACTTCCAATGCCTATTCATTTGCAACCCGGGCTGATGTGGCGCTGTCGGTAACGCTCACTGCCATCAATAGTTTCCTCACGGTATTGACCCTGCCGCTGCTGACCTATCTTGCCGTCAATTATTTTCTCGAGGCAGGGACTATCCCGGAGTTGCCGGTGGTGGACATGATACTCACTCTTGCCAACCTGACCGTGATCCCGGTAGTGATTGGCATGATCATCAGAAAGATCTGGAATGATAAGGCCTCAAGAATCATTGAAGCCCTCAGGACTGCAACCTTCATTTTTCTCATCCTGCTGGTATTGGCAGGAACACTGGTATCCCTGGATGTACTCAGGCAATACTTCCTGCAGGCGGCTTTTGTAGCCGCGGCGCTGAACGTACTTGCCATGGCCATGGGCTATGGACTGGGACGCGTGTTCAGTCTCAATGTGGCACAGCGGGTTGCGATTGTGTTTGAAATCGGAATCCACAACATTTCCCTTGCCTCGTTGGTGAGTCTGACCTTGCTCAAAAATCAGGAATTCTTCGTGATCACCCTTGTTTATGCGGTCATCATGAAGATTACTGCGCTGAGTTTCATGTATATCGCCAAGAAATGGCTAATCAGGGACGCTCTCGCGGTCACCCCAGCGCAGTTGCCCGCATATGACGAGTCGGGATCAAAATGATCAGCCAGTGCACTGGTGATCATAGAGATGAGCCCCAGTGCACTATGTTACCCGCCTGCCCCTGATCAAATACGGGGGCGCCAGAACCACTACACAGCCATGGCTTAGTTAAATTGCAAACTAACTCCCATGGTAAATGTCCTGCCAATCGTGTCGAAAAGTCCATTATTGGTATGCGACGCAGTACCGGTGGTCAGACCCACTCCACCTGGAGATAGCGGCGGGGCCTTATCGAGCAAATTGCCGACATATAAATAGACCTCGCCGGTTTTGTTAGCACTCCATTCAAAGCCATAGGACAGGTTCACGTTGGTATAGGCCACAGACGCAACACTGTTGTCTTGTATGTCGATTCCGTCTATCCAGGTTTTGTCGCGAACAGTATCACCAATGTAACGGGTCTGAATGTTTGCGCTGAAAGGGCCATTTGAATAGCCTAGTGAGGCAGTGGCGAGCCATTTAGAGAAATTAGCTTCGCCAGCCCGATTGATGACTTTCTCCCCAACAAAAGCAGAGCTGACCTCATCCAAGTAATTGCCAAAAACTCGCACTGTAATGGATTCACCCTCACCGCCCAGCAGGGTTACCGGCCGCCTGTAACTGGCCTCGATATCAACACCAGATGTGGTTGTTTCAGCAACATTGATGAACAGATTGAAGATCTGGCTGATGTAGGGAGTACCAACTTTGCTGCGAGTAATGAGATTACAAAGATCTTCAGCTCCCTGTAGGTAACATCTGTCTACAATTGCAACTCCGCCCAGCTGGGAAATCGCGTCCTTAATGCCAATGTCATAGTAATCAATCGACAGGTTCATGCCATCCAGCCAAGCGGGGCTATACACCACTCCCGCAGTTTTGGTATTCGAGATTTCAGGCAAGATGTTCGGGTTGCCACCGATTGTGGTAGCCACGATATAAGGGGGTTCATTGGGCAGCTTGGGATCGGTGATATTGGTGCCACCAGTCTGCGTGTCAAAACGCTCGGAAAGAGAGCCTGCACGAGTATCCTGCGACCAAGTAGCGCGTAGCCGCAACTCATCAGTCAATGGCCAGTCACCACCCACTTTGCCGGCCCAGACGCCTCCGCTGCCCTCATAATCGGAGTAGCGCGCGGCAACATGCAGATCACCGCCGCCGCCGCGACTGCCCCCGAACAGGGGGATGATGGTTTCACTGAATACTTCCAGAGCATTGAATTCACCTTGAATGGGACCCTCATTGTTGGGATTGCCGGTAAAGAAAATGCCGCGATCGCGAATAAACGTGGGAACGCCCCTGATTGGAATTCCGTCAGAGGGGGAGAGGAAACTGCTAAATACCCCAAAATCTGCCATCCTGCGTGGATCGGCTGCATTACCCATTGCATCTTGGTACACAGAATCTTCGCGGTAACTCACGCCACCAATCACAGAAATCGGGTCCTTGCCGTCTGCGCCGCCCAACGTAGTTTGCAGAGACACATCAAGCACATCCTGGCGAATGGTCTGCGTGTGATGTACGCCACCGGTTACGTAGTTAATAACTTCCGGTGGCAACTGCGATGCAAACGGGTTCATTGGTAAGCATTGACGATTGCTCTCAGGATCAGGAGTTACCGGCTGTCCCAACGCACTTATCCGGGTAAGCCCAGCTTCCTGTTGTGGTGTGAGTCCACCAAATGCGGCGATATTCGCTCGGCAGGCGATTCTTCCTGTTGCCGGATCTGTGGCTGAATCCAGCGCCCGATAGATGCGGTCCGTACGCACCAGTTGACCATTGGACGAATAATCTGCGACTTCAAGATTCTTGCCCCGTTGGTAATAGGCACTTAAGGTGAGGTTGTGGCCTATATCCCCGTCAAAGCCCAGCGTGAGTGAAGTTACATTATCCGTGATCTCGCGGGAGGGTGCTAAGTCCTCAAAGATGCGGTTGAAAGGAATGCTGGTGACTTTGGCTGCCGTCATCCGATCTACAATAGAGGCTGGCAGATAGGGATTATCTTTGAACAGGTTGATGGACCAACCAGGCGCAAAACCAGTAGGCTGCGCGAGGGCTTCCACGGCGTGCTGGCCCCTCATAATCTGTATGAAGCCCGAGTTAGTATCCGAGAAATCATATTTGAAATGCGCAAAAGCGCTGCCTCGCGAATCGTTGGGTCGTAGGCCGTACCACGTGTAACCGGGGTCTACATTGCCGCCGTTTACTTGGACATTGCCAACAACCAAAGAGCCTACGCCCATCGGGGACGGGGTACCGTTTATGAATTGGGTTCCAGCTAGCGGACCTGACGGAATCACGCCCCCGATACTGGTGGCATTTGAGCCAGCATCTTTCGCGTAGAAGCGCCGAGGTTTCAAAGACGCCGGACCGGTAATCATTGCCCAGCTCTGATACCAGTCTCGGTCTTTGGTGCCCATAACCCCTTTGGCGTCATACCAGTCAAAGGAAGTGATCAGATGGCCGCGATCGCCGATGCTGGTTCCAAAGGCAAACTCTACCTGCTGGCTCGGGTGGTCGCCGCGGCTGGATATGCCACTCTGGACATTGACTTTGGCACCGCTAAAGTTAGTGTCTAGAATGAAATTGGAAACGCCACTGATGGCATCGGAACCGTAAGCGGCGGACGCGCCTCCAGTAACAACTTCTACGCGCTGTATCAAGGATGTGGGGAACATCGCTATATCAACGGTACCAGATTGCTGGCTGCTGACCACGCGTCTCCCGCTAAGAAGTGTCAGGGTTCTGTTGCTGCCAATACCGCGAAGGTTGACAGAGTTAGAACCTCCTCCTGAAGTGAAGATGCTGCCCGTCTGTGATTGGCCATTGTCCCGGAATTGTGGCATCTGTGTTAGCGCATCCATGATCAGAGTGGGCGCCATATTGCGCATTTCTTCGTTGGATATAGCGGTCAGCGGTGTAGGCGAGGACATCCCATCACGCAGAATCCTCGAGCCAGTTACACTGATCTCTTCAATTCCAGTGCGTTCCTCCTGCGCGTTAGCTGTGACACCAAAAAAACTGATGGATAGTGCTGCAACATAGACCATGTTGCTTTTACGATGGGGAAGATGAGGGAATAGTGCCAATCTGATTGAGCTAGAAATAGTTTTTATATTTATAGATGTGCCAGCCATTTTCTTCATAAACTTTGTCTCTATGTTTTTATGTTTTTATGTTTTTGGGACAACTAGTAATTTATAGGAAAAACTCCTGGATCAATGGTGGATCAATGATGGGTGGCAAACCGTTGTTGCCATGCCTGCCCACCGGTCTCTAAAACAGATCGATGTAGACGGAGTGGAGCACACAATCCCGGGTTTAGCTTCTGGTTTTGTAAATCTGCCTCTTGACCCTCATCCTCTTTAGCGCAGAAAAAGAACTCTCGCATAAACTGCTTTGCCCACCAGCACCTTCCCGCCGGCTTCCGCCATTCTTCTTCTGTCCGGAATTTTGTTGACAAACAAAATCTATATTAGTAAAAGGTGTCTTGTTCGAAAATAAATATAAGTGTTCACAGTGCGAACACAAAAAATTCTCGGGGGGGTGCGGAGAGCTGTAACAGGCTTCTCCGTCGTGTGTGTTGTATCGCCGCAGCTTTGTGCCCGCTGCAGCGTCCTGACTCTTTCTCCCCCCCCCGCAATTGCAGTTTTCATCAGCTGAATGCCGGGGTTACGTATGAAATCAGCAAGCCATCCCAGATTCATTGGCGCTTTTGCCCTGTGTTCTGCAGCCGCGCTGCTATCCACTCAGGCCCTTGCCCAGTTCGATATTTCAGGCTACTGGCGCGCCCTTATCCATGAGGACCAGCCGGAACGCATACCGGGCCCGGACATCATGGAATATGTGGGCCTGCCGATAAACGAGGCCGCACGTCTTGCCGGCATGAGCTGGGATCCTGCCCAGCTGGCGATGCCAGAATTCCAGTGCCGCCCCCATCCTTCTGATTATGGTTCCAGACACTCCAATCTGCGCGTCTGGCAGGAAGTGAATCCAGCCAGCCAGCAAACCACCGCATGGCGAACCCACCGCGAATGGCAGGAACCGGAACGCACGATCCATATGGAGCAGCTTGAACGCCCCGCTTCCTACGCGCCCCATACCTGGCAGGGTTTCTCGCTGGGCACCTGGGACGGCAACATGCTGAACATCCTCACTACCGACTTGAAGAGAGGGTATATCAGAAGAAACGGCATCCCACGCAGCGACGAGGGAGAGCTGCAGGAATACTACATCCGCCATGATGAATTCCTGACTATCATCGCTATCGTGAAAGATCCGGTTTACCTCACCGAACCTTTTATCCGCACCAGCAACTACATTATTGATCCTGCGCTTTCCATTGCTCCCTATCCCTGCAATCCGGCCGTAGAAATCGAACGTGAGTGGGGCTATGTCCCGCACTACTTGCCCGGCCTGAACCCGTTCATGGGCGAGTATGCCAACCGCTACGGGATCGATCTCGGAGACTCCCTCGGGGGCGCGCAAACCATGTATCCGGACTGAGAGCAAGCCGCAGAATGACAACCGCCAACCATTTAACCCTGTGCGAAGAAAAAACCATGAGCAGATATTTCAGGAACTTTGTAGCCGGCGCGCTGACCCTGTTTTCCCTGGGCGGTCAGGCGCAGCAGAATTTTGACGAGGTGGAAATCGAAGCCCTGCAGGTTCGTGACGGCATCTATATGCTGGTCGGCGCAGGCGGCAACATCACTGTGCAGATCGGTGCCGATGGCGTGCTCATGATAGATACACAGTTTGCCGAACTGAGCGAGAAGATCTACAGCAAGATCCAGGAACTTTCACCGGCACCGATCAGGTACATCATCAACACCCACTCCCATCCTGATCATGTCGGCGGCAATGCCAATCTGGCTCCGCGGGGCGCCACTGTCACCGGCGGCAATGTCGCAAGACTTCAGGAAGATGCGGGCGAGGGCGCTACGATAGTTGCCTTTGAAAATGTCATGACCAACATGGTGGAAGAAAAATACCCGGTGGCAAGCTGGCCCAGCGAAACCTTTTTTGTCGACCGCAAGGACATGTACTTCAACGACGAAGGCATTGAAATCCTGCATCAGCCAAATGCGCACACGGATGGCGATGTTATCGTCTGGTTCCGTAAAACCGATGTGGTTGCCACGGGTGACGTTTTCACCACCACCATGTATCCCTATATAGACCAGGCGAAGGGCGGCAGCATCAACGGTGTTATTGCTGCACTCAACACCATCGTGGATATCACCATCCCGCGCGCCAAGCAGGAAGGCGGCACACTGGTCATCCCCGGTCACGGCCGGCTGGCTGATGAAGCAGACGTGGTGGAATACCGCGACATGGTCACCATCATCAGGGACCGAATCAAGGCCCTGCGCGACAGCGGCATGACTCTGGAACAGGTAATGGCAGCTGGCCCCACGCAGGATTACGATCCGCGTTATGGCAGCAACGAAGGTTTCTGGACGACCGCCATGTTTATCGAGGCCGTGTATGACGGCGTGCAGGCTAACTGATTATTCAAGCGAGGAATTGACAATGAAAATGGCAAAGCTGCTTCTGCTGGGACTGTGTGTGCTGTTTACCGCAGCACCTGCATACAGTCACCACTCCTTCCCGGCAACCTACAACGTTGAACAGGAAACCGAAGTCACCGGCCAGGTTGTGGCCTTTCTGTACCGCAACCCGCACGCCACCATCCAGGTGATGGTCACTGAAGAGTCAGGGGAGAAAGTACGCTATCTGATCGAATGGGCCGGTGCTACCGCGCTGGCAGGTTCCGGCGTGAAGCGCGGCACTCTGGTGCCCGGAGACACCGTTGTCATCAAGGGCAATCCCGGGCGGAATGCCGCCGACCATCGTGCGCGGCTGGTTTCGATCACCCGCCCGTCGGATGGCTGGGTCTGGGGCCAGGTATATAACTGAGCTGTTCACTTCCCTGGGGATGCCGTCCTGCGGACTACCGCATTGAGAGCAAACGATGAAAAAACTTCAAAGCAAAATCCTGTTCCGTACTCTTTGCATGCTGGCTCCTGCTCTTGCACTTTGCAGTGCTGATGCCTTTGCCCAAGCGGCCAGCGTTGCTGTGCCTCCCGCTGCACCCAGGGAGGCGGCTCCGGTGGATCTCGCCGGTACCTGGATCTCCGTGGTCACGGAAGACTGGCGCTGGCGCATGATCACGCCGGCCAAGGGCGATTACGCCAGCCTGCCGCTCACTCCTGAAGGCAGGCGGGTAGCCGACACTTGGGATCCGGATGCCGACAAGGCTGCCGGCAACCAGTGCCGCGCCTATGGTCCCGGCGGCATCATGCGCATGCCGACGCGCGTGAAAATTTCCTGGGATGATGACAACAGCCTGCGCATTGAAACCGATCATGGCCAGCAAACCAGACTCGTCCATTTCAACGCTGCAGAACTTGCCGGTACAGGCACCCTGCAGGGCAACTCACTGGCTGCCTGGGACGACCGCTCGCTGAAAGTGGTCACCCGCGACATGACCGCAGGTTATGTACGGCGTAACGGTATTCCCTACAGCGACAAGGCTGTTGTGACCGAATGGTTCGACCAGCATGTCAGCTTCGGCGAAGACTGGTTCACAGTTACCACGGTTGTGGATGATCCGCTCTACTTCAACCAGAAATTTGTTGTCAGCTCCAGTTTCAAGAAACTGGCAGACGCCAGCTCGTGGAATCCCCAGCCTTGTGTTTCCGAGTGGGGGCCGGTGAAAGAAGGCGACAGGTTCAAAGATTAGCAGTCACTGCATCCACAAAAACTTCCGCTATCAGGATCAATCCATGAAAGGCACACCAGCTCCGGCAGCACTCAGGCTTCTCGCCACTTCTATCCTGGTCAGTGTTCTGGCTGCGGCCTGTTCCCGCGAGAATGCCGGACAGGACACCGAAGATGCGGCGCTTGCAGCGCCCGTAGACATGGACAGCATTCTGATCAGCAACGCGCATCTGCTGGATGGCAGTGGTACTGACATTGCGGGCGGCTACCTGCTGATACGCAACGGCATGATCGAAGAGATTAGCGCCACACCCATTGTGGCCGAAGGTGCCTACGTAATAGATGCTGCAGGCAAAACCCTGATGCCTGGCTTCATCGATGCCCACCGCCACATTATCCAGGGTCCGTCTGCCGAGTGGCTCGCCAATACGGCAGAAGGCAGCATGCGGGCCTTTCTCGAAGCCGGCTTCACCACGGTTTTCTCCGCCGGAGATGCCCAGAATGAAATTCTGGAACTGCGCAGGAAAACTGCAGCCGGCGAAATCATCGGCCCGCGCATTCTGGCTGCAGGCAGGGCACCGGTCGCCATCAGCGCTCCGCCCGCGGGCAACGATGATCCGGCCAGAACCGATGTATCACGCCCGCCACTGCGTCCGACCGCAGCCGCAAATGCCGTTCCTGATACAACCACTGCCCAACGCATACAGGAAATTGCCGCGGCAGGATTTGATGCGGTCAAGACTGTAATCGTTGCCACTCCTGAGGGCCCCGAAATCCGCACACTGGGCCTGATAGCCCAAGAAGCGAAGACCAGCGGCCTGCCAACTGTCACCCATGCCGTGACCGTGCAGGACACTCTGGCAGCAGTAGCGGCAGGCGGAGTGGCGACACTGGTACACACGCCGCACATCGGCCAGCTCACCCAGGCGGAAGCAGAACTCATTGCCGCCTCCGGCATACCGATGACCTCAACCCTCGGCATCTTCGTGCCCTTTTTCGATGACAACAATCTGCCGGTATTCCGTGACGCCATGCCTTTCCCCTGGGAGACGCTTTCCAGCGCTGGTCAGGGCCCGGTCAATGCGCGACTGCTGTGGGAAGCCGGCGTTGTCTACGGCTATGGCACCGACACCCGCTTCGCACCTGCACTCACTCTGAAACATGAACTGAAGTCACTGCATCTGGTGTTCTCGGAGCGGGACATCGTGAAAATCATGGGTGAAAACGCCGCCATCAATATCCGGATGCAGGACAGGATCGGTGCACTCAAGCCCGGCATGTACGCAGACCTAGTGCTGCTCGATGGCAATCCGCTGGATGATCTCTATGATCTTCTGAAGGTCGCCGTGGTGATAAAAGAAGGCAACATCGTAGTGGACAAACGCTGACACTCTCACCCCGCTCCAGCAGCGGAGCGAACGGAACATGACAATGCAAGACAACAATCTTCCGCTGCCACGTCGCAGCTTCATGCAGTCACTGGCACTGGCTTCTGCCGGCCTGTATCTCGGCAGCACTTCTGTCTTTGGCCAAGACCAGCGTCTGGCCACGCCGGGTGCAACTGTCGCCACCTCCTACGGCCAGGTGCGCGGCCTGCTGCGCGATGGCATCCAGCAGTTCTGGGGCCTTGCCTATGGCGCTTCCACTGCCGGTGAAAACCGCTTCATGCCGCCACGCCCGCCAGCATCCTGGTCCGGAGTGCAGGATCACTTTGTCATCGGCAAGCGCAGCTATCAGGCCCCAGGCGCAGGCGAGCCGGCACCGGTTGTACTCGCCATGAACCGGCTGGAAGAGGAAAGCGAAGATTGCCTTTCTCTCAACGTATTCACTCCCGCTGCCGACAACAAGGCGCGGCCCGTGATGGTCTGGATGCATGGTGGCGGCTTCAATGCCGGTTCCGGCAACTATCTGATGTATGACGGCACTTATCTGGCCAAAAAAGAAGATGTCGTTGTGGTGTCAGTGACCCACCGCCTGAACATCTACGGCTTCCTGCATCTCGCCGACCTCGGCGGTGAAAAATGGCAGGGATCCACCAATACCGGCGCGCAGGATCTGGTGGCGGCTCTTGCCTGGGTAAAAGACAACATTGCCCAGTTCGGCGGCAACCCGGATCAGGTGACCATCTTCGGTCAGTCCGGGGGTGGCGGCAAAACTACGACAATGATGGCAACGCCTTCTGCCGCAGGCTTGTTCCACCGCTGTATTGCCCAGAGCGGCTCTGCACTTACCGGCATTCCGGCCAGCGAAGCTTCCGCTGCAAGCGAGCAGTTCCTGTCCCGACTGGGCCTTAATGCCGGCTCGCTGGACCAACTGCACAAACTGACTGCACAGCAGATCCAGCAAGCCTTCTACACGCAGCCTGCGATCCCCCGCCTCGGCACCGGCCCCGTCATCGACGGCAACATCATTCCGCGCAACCAGTGGGATCCCACCGCACCTTCCTGGTCTGCTG
Source organism: Klebsiella pneumoniae (assembly GCA_945902215.1). GTDB lineage: Bacteria > Pseudomonadota > Gammaproteobacteria > Pseudomonadales > Pseudohongiellaceae > CAILUG01. Next base: position 12,743 of record CAMDML010000039.1, read on the forward strand.
CGGTGCCGCTGCTGGCCGGCTCTACCGAAACGGAAAATGGTTGGGTGGGTCCTCCGGCGTATGAGTTGCCCGATGCCGAGATGCAAACCCTGTTTACCAATAATCTGGCGAATGGCGACAGTGCGAAAGGGCAGGAGTTGCTGCAGTTGTACCAGCAGCAGCATCCGGACACCCGCAACCGCATGCTGTGGCTGACGGCGGAATCCGACAACACGCGGCGCTGGAATGCCCAGTTGCTGTGTCGCCTCAAACACGAACAAGCCAGCGCTCCGGCTTATCTCTACTTCTTCAACTGGTACTCGCCTGTGCATGACAACCGCATGGGGGCCTACCACACCTTGGATATTCCTTTCGTCTTCAACAATGTTGATGTTGCGGCATCCATGACCGGCGCCTCCCAGGAACGCTATCAACTGGCGCATGTCATGAGCGCAGCGTGGGCTGCCTTTGCCCGCAGCGGCAACCCGAATCATCCCGACATGCCGCACTGGCCGGCCTTCGATTCCGACCAGTACCCGACCATGGTTTTCGGCAGCGAAGTCGCACTGAAAAACGATCCCAACCGGGAAGAGCGGCTGGCACTGGCAAAACTGCGGGCATGAAGTTGATATCCCGGGCGCTATAAGCAGAGAAAAAAGTCCCATGAAAATGCTGCGGAAAAAATTCGTACTGACCGGCGCACTGCTCTGCAGCCTTGCCTGCGGTATCGGTACGGCTGGCGCCCAGGATCTCACCGGCGGCTGGGCGATTCTGATCCACGAAGATTTTCCGGAAAGAATTCCCGGGCCCGACATTGCTGAGTATGCCGGCCTGCCGATCTCTGCGGCCGCCCGCTACAGAGCTCTCTCCTGGGATCCGGCCCAGCTTGCAATGCCCGAGTTCCAATGCCGCCCGCATCCCTCCGATTATGGCAACCGCTTTTCCGATCTGCGGGTAGGGCGCGAAGTGGACCAAGCAAGTCAGGAAACTTTTGCTCTGCGCATGCGGCGGGAATGGCAGTCGCCCGAGCGCACCATCTATATGGATGACAGGGAACGGCCTTCCGCATATGACCAGCATACCTGGCAGGGCTTCTCTCTCGGTGAGTGGGACGGCAACATGCTGAACATCCGCACCACCCATCTGAAGGCTTCCTACCTGAGAAGAAACGGAGTTCCGCGCAGCGACCAGGCCGAGCATCAGGAACATTACATCGTGCACGGGGAACACCTGACCATTGTCACGGTGATCAAGGATCCGCTCTACCTGGAAGAGCCGTTCATCCGGACCACGAACTACCGGATTGATCCCCGCTTTTCGATAGATCCCTATCCCTGCGAACCCGCTGTTGAAATCGAGCGGCCCTGGGGCTTCGTTCCCCACTACCTGCCGGGCAACAATCCCTTCGTTGAAGAGTATGCAGAACGTTATGGGCTGAAGCTTGAAGACGCCATGGGTGGAGCAAGCACGATGTATCCACAATGAATTGCAGGGATGTTGCTTTTAAAAGGGGGTACCGTATTGGCTGAAATTGCATTTGTACCGAAAGCATGAAATGCCGGACCGTCACTTAAAAAATAATTCTTCAACTCACGAATAACACAGGAAAAGAGCATGACAAAAGCCACCCAGATCAGAACCCCGCGCTTTTGCGGGAAAAAGAAACTGCTGTTGACCGCCATCAGCACGGTCGCCGCAATTACTGCACTGCCCGGCTACGCCCAGGGGACAAACCAGCTGGAAGAAGTGGTGGTTACTGCAACCAGAAGAGTCCAGAACCTGCAGGAAGTTCCGCTTGCCATAACGGCTATTTCCGGGGATTCGCTGCTGTCCCGGGGCGTTGAGAACGTGGGCAACCTGAACGCTCTGGCCCCCAACCTTAGTGTGATGGGCGGCGGCAATTCCGGGGAATCCCAGGCGTCCTTCCGGGTTCGCGGCATGCCCGGTGTGGCTTTTTACATAGACGGCATCAACCAGGCCACCACCGATGGCCTGCTCACTATGGGAACAGTTGAGGTGGAGCGCGTGGAAGTGCTGCGCGGCCCGCAGGGCACTCTGTTCGGCAACGCCTCGCTCGGCGGCGCCATCAACTACGTTACCAAGACTCCTGCTGCCGAATTCGGCGCCAACATCCGCACGTCCGTCGGCAGCTACAACCGCCGCGACCTCGTCGCTTCCGTTGATCTGCCGCTGGCGACCAACCTCAGCTCGAAATTCACCGTAGCCAGCATGTCGAGGGAGGGTTTCATAGAGAGCAAGGTGATCGATCGTGACTACGGTGATGTCAACGACGAACTGGTCAGAGCCGACTTCCTGTGGACTCCGCTGGAAAGCCTGAGCATTCGGTACAACGCTGAGTTCGCCAACACCGACCGTAACGGGCCGGCGCGCGTGATTTGGGAAGTCGGGCCGATGAAGACCTTCAACGTCGGCAGCATTGTTTACAACACCAATGCCAATGCCCAGGTTTATAAAAATGCGAACGGCTATGAGTACACCACCCGGAACTCTGCATCCGGTCAGGGCGGAGTGCTCGGCAAATACGATACCAAGGTTGCCTGGAAAACCGACGGTATCGTGATCGACATGGAACGCCACACTTTCGACACGACCTGGGACGTGAACGACTGGCTGAAAATCCGCTCCCTTACCGGCTACAAAGCCGTCTCCAGAAGTGCCCAGGTAGATTTCGACGGCGACCAGAACGTGGTAATTCTGGAACGGGATAACCGCAACAAGAACTATGATGCCCTGCAGGAGCTCCAGCTCCTGGCCACTTTTGGCGCCATCGATGCCGTCGTGGGCGGCTACTGGGAAGAATCCTATTCCAGAGCCAGAACCATTACCTGGGGCATGCCGGAATTCACCTGCGACCTCTGGAATCCCGGCAACCTGCAGCGTGTAACGTCTGCCCAGAGAACCCAGTGCTTCAACAGCCGCAAGCAGGCGCTGGGCGTTACTGACCCGGCCGTTACCACCAACACCCAGTTGACGGCATTGCAGCCGAATCTGTTGGGCGTAACTCAAGGCACCTTCTCTGGTGCGGCCGGCTCCAACAATGACCAGATGAACGTCAATCGGCCGGAAACCAACGCCATCTTTGGCGACTTCACCTGGGAACTCAATGACAAGCTGACCCTGGCCGCAGGTGTCCGCTACAGTGAGGATACCAATCCGAACGCTGTTGTTCTCAGCAACAATGACACCTTGGTCAGCCGTGGCACCCTGCTGCCTGACAACGACATTCCGGATTATTTCGGTGCCAAAACCATTCCCGCCTCCACCGGTGAAACCACCTTTGATGCAGTCACCAAGCGGCTGACCCTGCGTTACCGGCTCAACGACGACATCATGGTTTACGGTACCTATGCGGATGGTTACGGTCCCGGCGGCCAGTCCAACACGCCTGGCTCCATACTTTCCTACATGCAACGCGGAGCAGCAGCCGGCGTGGTTTCCGACATCCCGGCATCGCTATTTCGTTCCGAGCAGACTGTCAAAAGCTATGAACTTGGCCTGCGGGCAGACTGGCTGGACGGCGATCTGCGAACCAACATAACGGTTTTCACCACCGACTGGGCAAACGTACCTGTCAGCCAGTACATTGCCACCAAGTACTGGGACACCGACGGCAACAATGCCCCCGACAAAACCATCGATGTCGATGGCACTCCCGGCCCCGACATCTTTTTCTATCCGAGTCTCTGGACGGCGCCTGTCAGTGAAGCCATTGCCCGGGGCCTGGAGCTGGAAGCCAACTGGGTGCCTACTGAGCGTCTGCGGGTCGATTTCAACCTGGGGCTGCTGAATACCGAGTACCAGAAACTCGGGCTGGCCGGCAACGGTGCCGTACCTGCCGTCAGCCTGGGCAGCCAATTTGCCGGTGCGCCTGAGTACACCGCTAACTTGGCCCTGTCCTATGACATACCGCTGGACAACGGCACCATGCTGCTGCCGCGTATGGACTACACCTACACTGCCGAATACACCCTCCAGACCGGTGAGATTCTGCAGAGAACCCAGGATGCCTTCGGCATGCTCAATGCACGTCTCACCTATGACTCCGGCCAGAACTGGACGGTTGATCTGTCGGCAACCAACCTCACCAACGAGTACTACTTCAACTCCGGTTTCTTTACCAGAGCGGAGCAGATCCACTTCATGACAGTGGGTCGTCCTCGTGAGTGGGGCCTGACTTTCAGCTACAACTATTAATTAGGCAGGAATCCCCGGCAGTCCGCTTGTGCGGACTGCCGGATTTTTTCTTCGGCCTGCGTTGGGACAGAATCGCTGTCGCTCGCCATATGTGCTTACTTCTGCAAGCGCTTTGATAATACACTTGCCGACAAGCCCATCTCTGGCAACAGGGCAGTCATTTTGCAACAGGTTCTACTGTAGTCTGATCTGGATGAAACCTTGGAAAGAGGAAAAGAACGCACCCGCTGCAGGGCAACTTCTCTGCCAGCTTGCGGAACTGACTGACAGCGAAGTCTTTGAGCTCACCCTTGCCCCCGCGAGCAAACACCCGTTCCGTCTTTTTATTCACAAACAGGATGGCTGCTACAGCTGCTTCATGAACAGATGCCCCCATTTCGGTATCCCGCTGAACATGCAACCGGGGCGGCTGTTCTCCACGGACAAACAGCAGTTCATGTGTTCCACGCACTATGCCCGCTTCAATTTTGGCGACGGGTTCTGCACTCAAGGTCCCTGTGAAGGCGGCTCGCTGGAAGTCATCCCGATAGAAACACGGAATGCTGCCATTTATGTTGCTGCCGCAGCCGGCAGCGGGAACTGACCATGTACAAGCATCTGGTCATCTGGAAACTTGCACAGAGAACACTTGCTCCAGCGGTGGTCAAGGAAGCGGAAACCATCCTGCGGGAATTGCGCAGCTGCATTCCGGGCCTGCTGAAAATTGAACTCGCCTGTGATCTCAGCGGAGACGAGACTGCTGGTGATCTGGCGCTGTATTCGGAGTTCAGCAGCAGGGAGGCCTATCTGGAGTACGATCATTCCGCAGTACACCAACGGCTGAAAAAGCTGATCGGCAGCCACCGGAAACAGCGCATGGGTGCGGATTATGTTGTTGCCGATGCAGACTGAACAGCAACCTGCAGGCGCCGAAAGAACAGGAACTGGTATTTCATGACAGACGCTTACATATGTGACGGCATACGCACCCCGATAGGCCGCTTTGGCGGTGGTCTGGCAAACGTACGTGCTGACGACCTCGCCGCCCTGCCGCTGCAGGCACTGATGGCGAGGAATCCCGGCGTTGACTGGGCTGCACTTGACGACGTTGTTTACGGCTGTGCCAATCAGGCCGGAGAAGACAACCGTAACGTTGCGCGGATGGCGGTCCTGCTGTCCGGTTTGCCCCAGAGCGTTGGGGGTACAACCATCAATAGGCTCTGCGGCTCCAGTCTCGATGCACTTGCCATCGCAGCCCGTGCCATCAAAACCGGTGAAGCGGAACTGCTCATCGCCGGCGGTGTTGAATCCATGTCGCGGGCTCCCTTCGTCCTCAACAAGGCGGACGCTGCCTTTGCGCGCAACCTGAAGCTTGAAGACAGCACCATCGGCTGGCGCTTTGTGAATCCGAGAATGACAGAGCTTTATGGCACCGACAGCATGCCGGAGACAGCTGAAAATGTGGCAGACGAACATCGCATCAGTCGTGCCGCCCAGGATGCCTATGCCCTGAGAAGCCAGCAGCGTACTGCCGCTGCACAAAGCTTGGGTTATCTGCAGCAGGAAATAATACCGGTTACCGTGACGCTGCCGAAGGGCACCACGCTGATAAGCACGGATGAGCATCCGCGTGCCGACACCACGCTGGAAAAACTGGCAAAACTCAAGCCTGTGGTGCGACCGGACGGCACTGTCACAGCCGGCAATGCGTCGGGAGTGAATGACGGCGCAGCTGCACTGCTGCTGGCCTCGGAGGCTGCTGTGCGCAAATACCGGCTTACTCCACTGGCCCGCGTGGTTACGGCTGTCACCGCAGGACTGGCGCCGCGTGTCATGGGCTTTGGTCCGGCACTGGCCATTGAAAAACTGTTTGCACGTACCGGTCTTGGCATCCATGACATCGATGTCCTTGAACTGAACGAAGCTTTCGCGGCGCAGGTGCTTGCCGTAACGCGGCAACTGGGCCTTCCCGATGATGCGGCACAGGTCAATCCGAACGGCGGCGCCATTGCCCTTGGCCATCCGCTGGGAGCCAGCGGGGCACGCATCGCCATCGCGGCAGTCCGGCAGTTGCAGCGCCAGCAGGCACGCCGTGCGCTTTGCAGCATGTGCATCGGCGTGGGCCAGGGCATTGCGCTGCTGATCGAGAGTGTCCGGTGAACAGCAACCAGCAGACAAACAAACAACCTTCAACTACCAGTACCAGCATCCCATGAAATCAGTACCCCAGATATCGGCACAGGAAGCGGCCGGAAAAGTCAGATCCGGCGACACTCTCGTAGTCGGTGGCTTCGGCATGACCGGACACCCAATACACCTGTTGCATGCCATTGCAGAAACCGGTGTGAACAACCTGACCTACATCGGCAACAATGTCGGTGAGCCTTATCTGGGCGCCGGCCGGCTGCTGCGCAACGGCCAGATCAGAAAGGCCATCGGCTCATTTTTTACCAGCAATCCCGAGGCCGTTGCAGCGGCACAAAGTGGGAGCATGGAAGTTCAATTGATCCCGCAGGGCAGCCTGGGCGAAGCGATACGTGCCGGTGGTGCGGGACTCGGCGGTTTTTATACACCCAGCGCAGCCAATACCATTCTGGCAAAGGATCTGGAAACCCGTGTACTGGACGGCAAGGACATGGTGTTTGTGCGCCCGCTGCGCGGCAATGTTGCCCTGGTACGGGCCTGGCGTGCTGACACCCTGGGCAACCTGCAATACCGCAGGACCGAAAACAATTTCAACCAGGCAGTGGCAACAGCAGGCGATATCGTCATCGCCGAAGTGGAAGAAATCGTCCCGGCCGGCAGCATGGACCCTGATTTCGTCCACACCCCGGGTTGTCTGGTCGATTATCTGGTGCAGGCCACACTTGAACCAAAGGATCTCGGCTCCTCGGCAGCCATCGAAAGGCTGGACACCAATTCCGACAATACCAAGCTGCGCATCGCCAAAGGGGTACTGGATGAACTCAGGCCGGGTGAAGTCGTAAATCTCGGCATCGGCATTCCCACATTGGTTGCCGATCTGATCACGCCGGCACACCAGCTCACGCTGCACACCGAGAACGGAATGCTGGGAGTTGGCCCCAGCCCGGAGTCCGGCGGTGCCATGGATTATCCGGTCAATGCCGGCAAGATTCCGGTGACCGCCCTGCCGGGGGCCTCTTATTTCGATTCAACGACTTCATTCAACATGATCCGTGGCGGCCACATCGATGTGGCTGTCATGGGGGCGCTGGAAGTGGATGCACAGGGCAGCCTTGCCAACTGGTCCATTCCCGGCAAACCCCTGCTGGGGGTCGGCGGCGCCATGGATCTTTCCTGCGGCGCCAAACGCGTCATTGTCACCATGACTCATACCAACAAGAACGGAGAATCCAAAATACTGCCACAGTGTCAGCTGCCTCTTACGGCCAAGGGTGTGGTGAATGTGATTGTGACCGAGCTGGCAGTATTCCACTTTACCGATAGCGGCCTTACGCTGACAAAAATCATGCCGGGCTCAAGTCTGGAAGAAATCAGAGCCAGGACTGCGGCACCCTTTACTGTCGCAACGGGATGAAGCGGCCACTCTTCCCCGCTGTCAACGCACCCGGAATTTTTCTCTAAATAGCCTCGCTGATCTTGCTGGCCGCCTGCTGCAGTTGCGGCAATATCTCCTTGAGCAGCTTGCTCTCGCTGATTTTCTGCGGCTGTGAACTTACATTGATTGCAGCAACCGTTTTGCCCTGGCGGTTCTGTATTGGCACTGCCAGCGATCTCAGCCCTATCTCCAGCTCCTGGTCGCAGATGGCATAACCTTTGACTCTTGCCTGTTGTATTTCAGCCTTGATTGCTGCCGGTTCGATCAGCGTGTATTTGGTAAAGCGCTTCACGGAAACCCCGGCCAGCAGTTCATCAATCTCACTGTCATCCTTTGCTGCCAGCAGCACTCTGCCCATGGACGTTGCGAACGCAGGCAACCTGGCACCGACATTCAGACTGACTGACATGATCTGGTGGGAAAGCGTTCTTGCTACATAAACGATATCGGGGAAATCCAGAACTGAAACCGAGCAGGACTCGCCGATGGCATCGCACAGCTCTTTGGTATAAGGCTGCACACGCTCGATCAAGGGCTGCGACACCAGATAGGAATAACCCAGATCAAGCACTTTTGGTGCAAGCCAGAACACCTTGCCGTCTGTTTCCATGTAGCCCAACGCGCGCAGCGTAAGCAGAAATCTGCGCGCTGTTGCTCTGGTCAACCCGGTGCGTTTTGCCACTTCTGACAGCGTCATCTGCATATGCTGATGATCGAAACAGCGGATGACTGCCAAGCCCTTTACCAAGGAGGCAACGTATTCCCGGCTACCCTCACCGAATATGCTTGACAAGGCCTTTTCCATTTAAGAGTATCCTTATGGATGTTCGTATTTTCGCATAGAAGTTCGCACTTCGAACTTTCCCTGCAGCTAGCAGATATATAGCAACGCTCCGCAGGGAGCAACCAGAAAATACTTTCCCGACTGAAGAGGGACACCATGTCAGCACAATACACCACCGCCTTTTCCTCCATTGATTCCTATGAAAAGGGCGGCGTCCAGATCATAGATGATGATCTCAAAAATTTCGTGTTCTCGAACATCTATGAGGTTGCGGCAACCCACAAACCCTATGACCGCATCGTGGTAGGAATAAATCTCGACTACACCCTGGAAGCAGTTCGCGCCGAAGGCACATCGGGCTGGTATGCCTGCGCCCATGACGAATTTGCCATCGCCATGGATTACGACATTGAAGTGCGCTTTCTGGAACTGGCCGACACCAGCATGATCAATGACGAGCAGGACGGCTCCTTCAAGCTCAAAGGGCAGCCGGCCGGCAAGAGCATTGGCAAGGTCATCCTGAAACGCGGCCACATGGTCCTGCTGCCGGAAAAAACCGCCTATCAGTTCCAGGCAGCAAAACCCGCAACCCTGCTGCTGCAGACAATTCTGGGGCAGGAGTCGCTGGAACGCTGGAACGATATCTGTCTGAAGTAACTCGCAGGCACAGAACGCTTATCCCAAATTTCGCAAGAGGCTGGCAATAATGAAAAGCTCAATGAAAATGAATGTGGACAGCAAGGTCACAGGCTTCAAGGTATTTACCATCGGCGAGTTCAAGTTCGAAAGATGTGAATATTTTGCCTACATACACTGGCCGCTTGGCAGCCACATGATGCCGGTGGATGCCTTCTTGCGCGCACTGATGCGCGACATTGCCTGGGGCTTCTTCTACGGCACCGTGAACTTTGATGAAGTCATCGGCACCATCAATCACTATGGCACCGTGGACCTGTTTGCCGGCACGCTGAATGCCGAATATAAGGCCGGCGGCAAGGACTATCTTGAGACCTTCCCCTCCGATGTGCTGATGAAACTGTTCCTGGAGATGCAGAACGACTGGACCAATGCCGCCTTTGATCCGTTTGCCGCCCCGCAGGAGACCGGCTCTGCGTGGGGCAGGAAAAACGGCTCCAATACCAAGGCCATTTCCCGCAAGCGCCAGACTGCCAAGCGCATGATCGGCGTGCCAGGTGATACTGAAGAGCGGACAGACGCCAACGGCTATCCGGTTAACCGCGCTTTTCTCGACGTGGACCAAAGTGCCCCCCAGGTTGTTGAAGAGCCAGGCTTCAAGAATAAAATCCACGCCTTCAACCTGTTTGCTTTCCTGTCCCGCTCCGATGTCACCTGGAACCCTTCCGTGGTGTCGGTAATCCGGCAGAGCCTGCTGTGCCCGACCACGGAGGAATTTATCCTGCCGATCGAGCATGGTAACGACCGGGTGGAGTGGTTCCTGCAGGTTTCGGATGAGATTTTGTGGGAAATAAAAGATGGTAAAACCGGCAAGATCCGCGCAAACGTGGTGATGAAGCCGGGAGATGTCTGCTGCATGCCGGCCGACATCCGTCATCAAGGGCTGTCTCCAAAGCGTTCCATGCTGTTCGTGTGGGAAAACGGTTCGCCTGAAATCATGGAGATGGTGAAGGCCGGCACTGTTCCCAGAGTCGGTGTGGAATTCTGACAACAAGCGCCGCAACTTCCTTCGTTCAGGGCAGCCCTGCCATGCACCAGCAGGAGGGCTGCTTCGCCCCATGTGCCCAGCGCGACTCCAGACATGAATTTTACGTATGAGCTGAACGCTTCCCGCGTCCTTTTTGGCGCCGGCAAGCTGGCGGTACTTGCTGCGGAAGTTGCACTGCTCGGTTTCCGCAGACCTGTCATCATCTCGACCCCGGGCCACCGCGATCTTGCTGTCAGGGCCCAGCAGCTCATCGGCACTGCCGCAAGCATTTTTGACGGCGCCATCATGCATGTCCCCACTGACAGTATCAGCGCAGCACTGGCGCATGTGGCACAGCACAGCAATGACGGCTGTGTCTGTATCGGCGGCAGCACTACGGTGGGGCTGGCAAAAGCTGTCGCGCTGGAAACCGGATTGAAAATCCTCGCCGTTCCGACCACCTATGCCGGTTCGGAAATGACACCCATCTGGGGGATCACCCGTGATGGTGTAAAAATCACCGGGCGTGACACCAAGGTGCAGCCGAGGACGGTGATTTACGACCCGGAACTTACCCTGACCTTGCCGCCGCAGATATCAGGCGCCAGCGGCATCAATGCCATGGCACATGCTGTGGAGGCGCTCTATGCCGAAAACCGCAACCCGGTGATTTCCCTGTTGTGCGAGGCCAGTATCTCCGCGCTCGCGGCAAGCCTGCCAGTTGTTGTGCAGAGTCCCCGCGACATGACGGCGCGTTCCCAGGCCCTGTACGGCTCCTGGCTGGCCGGCATTGCACTCGGCGCTGTTGGCATGGCCATCCACCACAAGCTCTGTCATGTGCTTGGCGGCAGCTTTTCCCTGCCGCATGCCGAAGTGCATTCCGTCATGCTGCCCTGGTCTGTCGCTTACAACAGGCAGCACGCACCGGAAGCGATGAGCGCCATCGCCCGCGCCCTGAACACCGACAGTGCCAGTGTGGCCGGAGTCCTGCATGATCTGGTCATCCGCGTGGGAGCTCCAACCGCCTTGAAAACCCTCGGCATGCAACAGGGCGACTTGCGCAAGGCTGCAGAAATCGCCCTGTCCAAACCCTATTACAATCCACGGGAAGTAACGCTTCAGGGCGTTCTCGAACTGTTGACCAGCGCTTGGGCAGGAAGCCGTCCCTGACACGCAATGGAAATTTTTCTGCATGCAGGCTTGCGGCATGCCGTGCAGTGAGAGTTGGGTGTATCGGTTGATGAAGGAAGCGCAGATTGCCTCCTTACGTGGCTACAAGCACCATCCGGACCCACGAAAGCTGGCTATATCTGATGGTAGTCCTTGATCTGTTCTCCCGGCAGATCATCAGTTGGAGCATGAAGAACAACCCGGTATTTTTCGAGCTCGTCGTACCACAAGCCCTGGCTGCACGCATATTCGCTCGTCGCGCTGTCGTTCATGCGCTGGTAGTAGGCGATGCGCCGTTGCGGACCTTCATAGTAAACGGGGTCGGTTAGCGTCAGATCGACGACGAGCACGTCGTCGTTGAGCGGCGGCTCAACTCCTGCGATAAATCCCGACCGGCGGGCGCTGATGTTGGCCATTGTCGTCAAGGTGAGGCGTTCCACCACATGCGCTTCCGTACTGCGTGGCCATGGGCGCAGCGGCCACTCTTCGAACAGCTGCGTGTCGATGACGAGTGCAGCGCCATCCCAGGTGCCGAGCGAATGCCCCTGGCCGACCGGAAAGGCGTTGGCAAAGCGCGCGCGACCATCGATGAATATGCGCCGCACCTGGGTCTCCAGTTCGGCCACCATCAGCAGGCGTGAAGCGTTCTGCACGATTTCGATCGGGTAGGACACCAGCGACAGCATGACAGCAGGCATACCGGCGCCGACACAAGCGGCGCCGGCCTCGGGGATTGTGCTGAACTGCGCGACGAAGGCAGCGAGCTTTGCCTGGCCCGCTGCACTGAAGCGCGGTTCAGTGTCACCCTCCGGGTTTTCGACGGCGATCGCCATCCACACGCCGGAAAAATCGGGATGTAGGTCTGCAACGGCTTCCGGTGCCACGGTCGGCGCCTCTGCCGAGCAGGCGCTCAAACAGGCCAGGCACATCAACACCAGTGTTCTCATCGTTTCCTCCGTAATTTGAACCCTGAGGGTGATGCTACACCGGTCGCAGTGAAGCGGTAAACCATGCATTGGAATTGGTAAATTCGGTGCTAGTTAACGAATTTATAAAGGGCATGGTGCTGAAGAAACTCATGCCGGGATTTTCCAAAGAAGATATCGCGGCGAGTACCGAAGCAGTCTATTCAGACGATTGTTGAAGGCTCAGATGAGCACCCACAGGGTTTCGGGCTACACTGAACACCCGATTGGACAGATGGAAAGGATGCCGTCATGTTACACGCCGCGATAGATGCCTCTTGGTGCATCCGAAGTCAACGCGGGCGGGGTCCGTAATGCGGCATGTCCACCCCGTATTCGTAGGCGCCGAGGTCGGGGGCCACTCCCTGATAGCCGTCGTTGATATTGGGCAGGATGACACCAGCATCGACGGCGCCGGCTTCCGTGTTGAGACGCAGATCGACTTCAGCAGGATCATAGAGCCTGGTTGGATCGTCGAGCGCTGGCATCTTCGCGTTGACGAAGATGTCGTAGTCCAGCAACTTGCTGTGGGCGTCCTGGCCAGTGCCCCGCTGATACTCATCAAAAGTGGCGTAATTACCGGTTATCAGCGGGTTTTTGTAATCGGCGCTGACTTCGCGCGGCGGCGAGGACCAGCTAAAGGCCACCGTGGTATCGGGGTTGACGTAAAAGCCGTTGTAATCCGATGACGAATAGTTTGTGTAGGTACGAATCGCCAGCGTTGCCGGTTGCCGCTGCTGCCCGAAGATCAGATTGTTGCGGAAGTGGAGGTTGGAGGCCGGAGTGATCTGCCGTACCTCGCCGATAAACGTGTTGTGGTAGTAGATCACCCCTGCCGGATCCGCGTGGATTTTAACGGGGCCGTATGGGCTGTGGTACACGACGTTGCGAATGAAATACACCGGACCGCCGAATACCGGCTGCGGGCTCATCCCACCCACGGCCACATTGAAACAGCGGTTATCAAACACGCGCATGTTGTGCATGGAGCCGTCTGCTTCAAAACAGTTGTCATCCAGATTCGACACATCGTTGCGGTAGATGTCGTTGGACACCGGCATGCGATCCCGCGGAATGTCCGGGTAACCGTCAGGCATGCCGTAAGTGGCATGGTCGATGGCATCATGAAAGCCGGTCACACGGTTATAGGCAATCACGTGGCCGGCGCCGTAAATTGAGACCGCATAATAGGAATCGAGCAGGCGCTTCTGCTCGAAGTCGGGATCTTCATTCCACGGCGGGATGTTGTACCAGCCCATCAGGCTGGGTGGACGCCGGCCAATCATTTCATTGTCGGCGATATAGAACTTGCGCGACCCCGACCAGTCGCTGTGGATGGCGGTGGAAATGTCTTCAAAGCGGCTGTGTTTCACCATCAGCCCCTCAGCGCCGGCAATACCCTTGATGCCGGCCTCGATGGCGATGGCGGTGTTGCGAAACGTGAGCCCCTCGAACAGATGCCAGTTACCACCCATCAGGTTGAACAATACGTAATTGTCGGCGCCGTCAAAAATCACTTCCCCATCGCCTGCGGCCTTGATCGTAATGGGCCTGTCTTCGGTTCCGTCCGCCGTCAGGTAGTAGGTGCCATCCCACGTGGTGCCGCAGCACGTTTTGTAACCGGAATCGATTTCATGGGTATAAGAGCGCCGGTTGTACTCCTTGTAGAGGCCAGCATGCACAAGGATGGTGTCACCGGCTTGGACGCGAACGCCGGAGGCGCGGCTCCAGTCACCGCCGAGGCCGGCCATGTAATAGGCTTGCAGCAATCCATGAAACGACGGCTGCTCTTCCACGCCGGTATGGTCCGTGGGGTAGACATGCAGCACCTTGCCGCCGGCAAAAGCTTCTGGTTCCGCGCGGGTTTTTACGGTGACGAGTTGCTCAGGCTGACCGGTAACGCCGTCGGGATCGGTGAGGATGAATCTGGCTTCGTACCCAGTATCCGGCTCCAGGTAGAAAATGCTGCCGGCAAACATATTGGGCGCAGTGTAATCGAGGGTTTGGTCGTAGACGGAACGTTCATTTTGTACGCGCAGTAAAGGCAGGCCTTCTTTCCAGTCACGCTCCCCGACTTTGCGGTAAGACAATGCCACGACTGCATCGCGGTCAGCATCGCCCTCGATATACCACTCGAACCCCAGCGAAAGAAGTGTGGCAGGCTCAACCACAAGCTCACCAGCGGTGACGCTGTCAGCAGTGTCAGCAGTGTCTGCAGCGACGGCAAGTTGCGTCGCCAGCAGATAAGACAGGGCGACGATGAGCGTTTGAAGCGGGAAGTGTCTGCAAGTTTTCATGGTTCTACCAACGCCGTTAAGGTGGTCACGCTAGCACAAATAAGCGACACACGCATGGCAATGGCGCGGGCTGTCCTCGATGAGCTGCGCCCCGGTCAAATAGTCAACTTCGGGATAGGTATCCACTCCCTGAAAGCCGGCGCCTACTTACTCGGCCGTGACCGCCTCTGCTTCCGCGCGTGACGTATAACCTTCCGACACCCACTTCTTCCAGTCCTGGCTTGGTCCGCAACCGCCGTCATTGGGCGAATAAAAAATCCCTTCTGCGTCGATAATAAATCCGAGTGCTCCGCCCGGGCGCCCGTCATGCAAAGGACAATAGACAACCTGGAGCTTCTGTCCGGGCTGGAAGGTAAAGCCGTTCATGGAAGGAGTACGCGACAGCAGGGAAGGTGGCGCAGCGCCTTCAAGACTGTAGAGTGTGCCGTCATCTGTTTCGATATACAGGGCAATGTGGGGGCTGTTGTAGGCCCAGCGCACCACCGTACCTGCCAACACTAACTCCTTGCTGCGGTCGAACATCGCAAAACTGTGATGGGCCAGAGCACTCTCCATGCACACCATCCCGGTACTGATTAGCAGACACATCACACTGAATTTTTTTATAAGGTAAGTCATTATTATGTTCTCCTTGGATTTGCCTACTGAACGGCATCGTTGAATATGGGGCTCTTGTCCTGGCCGACCAGGTCCGGCGGCAAATCGGGATTGCGGCGCACGCCGTTGCCGCGTGGATCCACGAAGCCTGCTTCTCCCGGCAGACGGTACTGCGTGGAAGGTTTGCCATCCGCGTCGATCGTAAGATAGGTATTGTTGTTCTGTGTGCATTCCCAGTAGCGCATCCTGAAACCGGCAGCTTCCAGTTCCTGCTGCGAACGAAAGGTGTAAACCACGGTTATGGGATTCACCAGGCTCAGCGCGTCATAAAAGGTGACATTGTTCACCAGTCTGTGAGTGCCGTTGTTCAGCGTTTCCATGCGCCAGATTTCCACGGTTTCAAACTGGTTGCTGGTGGGCGGAGTGCCACGAAAGTAATCCCCGGGATAGATATCCACGGTATGTACGATCAACATGTCATCGACCCAGAAGCCGACGGAATCACCGGCGGCGTAATGGGTGCCGTCAATGTTCTTGTGTTCCTGATTGATATAAATCCGGCGCATGTCATTGCCAAGATCGTTGGTCCACAACGACTGGGTAGGGGTATTGAAGAAATCCCGCACGTAGGGCTCGAGCAGCCAGCGCGGCATGCCTGCCGGTTCACAGGAAGTCAGGCGGTCGTAGTCGACACCCAAATCACGGCGATACTGGAACGCCGCTTCGTAATCCGGCGTCAGGACGCCCGTCTTTATCTTTACGTTGTCACCTTCACCAAAAGGCCCAGCCGGAGTGCCGTCCGTGGATTCAAGAAACAGCTGGTTGCCGCTGTTGTTTGCATCCGCCGCCCATAAGCCTGCCCACTTGGGAATGCTTTCATAGGTATGAACAGTGCCGCCGCCATGGTAGGAATAAAGATAGTCGTAATGTTCGGTGGAGGTAGCGAAGCGTTTTGGTGGTTGTACAACCTCTGGCAAGGGCGTCCTGTTGCCGGGTGGCTGGGCATGCGCCAGCACCGTGCCATACAGAAGCCCACAGACCAGGACTGTTTTCATAACAGTGAATTTCATTGTTTCCCCTCTTTGCAATTGTTGTTATGTGATGGTGAAACCCTGTGGCATCCTTGCGCGGCGTCCAGATTTCCAGCGTCTGTAGTTTGTTGGAATATTCCCAGCTGGAATGCGTGAACCAACCTTGGATATTGGAGGTCCACATCGCCCTCGTCAACTTGGGTGAAAGCAATATCGAGGTAGCGGGTGTAACGGCCGTCCCAGTCAGGCGGCATGTTGTCATGGTTGTAGCTTGTGGGGCCTCCCTTGTTGCGCGCTTCCGCCAGCAGGGCATTGTAATGTGCCTGCGCCTTGGCTAACGGAACAGCAGTGATGCAAAGTGGTACAGATCGTTCTTCCAGACCGGGAACGTGTGTGCGCCCGCATCGATGTTCCAGACATGCGGCACGTTCTGTGTTGCAAGATAGTCATGCATACCCAGACTGATATTGAACAAAGTATCCTCATTGCCACAGGATACCCACAATAACTCCAGTTGGCTTGCCGCAGCCGGATCCGCCACGAGCTCGGCCGGAGGAAGCGTGTTTGGCGCAGACGAGAAGCCACCGACCCAGGCGAAAGTGTCGACGTTGCCGATGCCGAAATTCAGCGACTGGCCGCCGCCCATGGACAAGCCAGCGAGCGCGCGCTGCGAGCGGTCGGAGTTCACCGGGTAGTTCGACTCGATATACGGAATCAAGTCATTCAACAGCTCGCGTTCAAACGCTGCATACGCTTCGAACTCGACAGCCATGCCGGCCCTCCGGTCAACGGGCGCGCCACCGTTTCCTTGCGCGGGCCCGCCAGCGCCCGGAGGGGGACCAAACGCCGTGACTGGCGCGTTGGATGCGCGTCCGTTTGGCATGACGATAATCATCGGCACCGCTTTGCCGTCGGCGATCAGGTTGTCGAGTATCGCGTCAGCGTGGCCGGGCACGGTCCAGTGGATTTCGTTGCCACCGATGCCGTGCAGCAGGTACAGCACAGGGTACTTGTTTGCAGCCGAGTAGCCCGGGGGCAAATAGACCGTAGCGGGGCGCTTGCCGCCGGTGACGGTCGAGTCGAACTCGATGTGCTCGATGCTGCCTTTTGCCGCATTTTCGCGTGCTGTATCGAAGCCGGTGGGTGCCGCCGCTAGCGTCGCTTCCGGCTTTGGCTGGGGTGCCGTCATCGCGGGTGGCTGTGCCAACACAGAGTGGGCAAGCAAACCGCAAGCAGTGATGAGCACGGTACGCTGCAATAGTCCGGTGAAGTTGAACAACATGGTGAGCACCTCTTTGGGTTGTTGTATGGTTGGATGAGTCGAGCCGAACGCTGAAACTGTTTGTGCCTTTCGCCAAGGTATCCTGATCATCTGCGGCCAGCAAGACACCCACTTTTGGCTTTAGCGCAAAGGGCCGGGACAGGGTGGTGCATTGCTGGGACCGTAGACGCACATCCGTGTGCACTTCGACTCGGGCCATCCATGGCCTCACACGTCCCTGCAACGCACCATTGGTCCCGGCCTCCCCAAGCATTAGTTTAAGTGGGCGTCAGTTGAACTGGTAGTT
>CAMDML010000040.1 GCA_945902215.1 Klebsiella pneumoniae
CGCCACCACCCATCAGAGATTGCATGTTCGGGATTTGCGTTTCAGCCAGCGCAGGAATGTCGTAGACGGTGTGGAATACCGGGTGAGCACCATCGAGTTCACTAATGGCGTACTCGGGCAAGATGCGGTTGAGACCAGCGGCGAAGCCCGGCCAGGAGTCAGAGCCGAAAAAACTGTCGGCGAACAGGAAGCCGCCGCGCAGCAGGTACTCACGCAAGTTTTGGACCTGCTCGTCGCTGAGGTTCCAGTAGCCCGCGAGCCCGACCATCAGGAAAGGCCAGTGCGCCATGTCGTCGGCATCACTGGGATCGACCGGCTGTTCCACAGAGCGCGTGTTGATCGTCGAGAAGCGCCGCAGCAATTGCACGAAGGTGCGGTCACCTTCGGGATAGTCCACAGTCCAACTGGTGCCGCCATCGCGCCAGTCGCCACCCCAGCCGAAACCGCGACCACGACCGTTGGGATACATCAAGCGACCAGTCACGAATTCCCCCGGCACGTCCCAGTCGGGCGGGAGGCTGAGGTCCATGTATTCCATGCCCTCGTATTGGCGGAATTCACGCTGGGCAAAGGCGAAGGCCGGCACCAAGGTCAGCAGCGCAAAGATATGGGCTCTGACCTTGTTGTTCACGGCTTCACACCGCCCATCGCGCAGATTTTCTTGAATTCAGCTGGCGCCACTTTGCCCACACTGAGGCGGCCAAGACGCACCAGATCCATGTCCTTGAAGAAGGGATCCTGCTTCAACTCGGCCAGTGTCACGGGTTGCTGCAACTCTTTATAAGGCGCAAATCCCACGGCCAGCCAGGCGGGAACATCGGTGGTGGGGTCCTGAAAATGCTCGCGCACCACTTTGGCAATGCCGACGATCTCCACGCCCACATTGCTGTGGTAGAAGAAGGCAAGGTCGCCTTGCTGCATGGCACGCAAATTGTTGCGCGCGGCGTAGTTGCGAACCCCGGTCCAGTCGGTTTTTTTATCTTTCAGCAGCTGCTGCCAACTGAATACGTAGGGTTCTGATTTGATGAGCCAGTAATTCATGGAGGAACCCAAGTGTCAGAAAGTGGTATCAGAGTCATAGTAAGGCCGAACCTTCGCCAAAAATCTACCGAAATATGACTTCGCCACCACTTTCCGACACCACTATCCAAGGCGTGCCTCGCCCTTGATTTCGCCTTTATTAAAGGCCATTCTTGCCCCTGTAAAAACAAGAACTAATAGTCGCTTTACATACTAAAGATCAAAGAAGATCAAAGGGGTCAGAGTAACTTGATCCCGCATCCCTCTGCCTGGGTAGCAACGTGAACCGATCAAGTTACTCTGACCCCTTTGATCCCTGGGTAGCAACGTGAACCGATCAAGTTACTCTGACCCCTTTGATCCGATCTGCACTGCCCGCAATCTGCTTGAACACAAGGCGCACTACCTGCCCGCGCTGGTGGTGCTCACGTTCGATACCGGCGAAAGCTACACGTCCCTTGAACTGATCACCGCCGTCCGGCGTCATGCTGCCGGACTGCAATCGCTTGGCGTACAACAAGACGACTTTGTACTGAGTTGGCTGCCGAATGGGCCACTGGCAGTGCTGGTATGGCTCGCGCTGAACTGGCTTGGGGCGGTATATGTGCCGATTAACACGGCTTACAAGGGCAATCTGTTGCAGCATGTGGTACGCAACTCTGGTGCGCGGTTGATGATCGCGGATGGCAGACTTATTGAACGGCTTGCTGCAATTGATGCACCGACTCTTCAACACCTCGTTGTGCATGGACCCGAACGCCCTTCTCTGCGTGGTGTGATATTGCTGGATGCAACTCTGTTACAAGGCGACGCAACAACACTGCGCGATCCACCGCGCAAGATTCAACCTTGGGACACACAGTGCGTGATCTTCACCTCCGGCACCACCGGCCCGTCGAAGGGCGTGTTGTGTTCGTACAAACATACCTACACTGCCGCGTGCGAGTTCAAGCATGTCGGCCCCGGCGATACCAACCTCGTTGCACTGCCGATGTTCCATATCGGCGGCATTCTCGGCGTTAACTTTGCGCTGATCCACGGTGGCACTGCCGCGTTCGTTGAACGCTTCCGTACCGAGACTTTCTGGGACACGGTCAACAGGATGGGTGTCACATCCGTTGGCCTGCTCGGCACGATGGTGCAGTTCCTGATGCAGCAACCGGTGCGGCCGGATGAGCGCAAGCATCCGGTGAAGAACGCAGTGATCGCGCCGTTCACCGACGATGCACTCGCTTTCGCCAAACGCTTTGGTATTGCCGTGCATACTGAATTCAACATGACGGAGCTGTCGGTGCCATTGTGGGCCGGTCCGAATCCACCAACGGCCGGCACTTGCGGCAAGCCCCGCGCGGGCGTCGAGTTGCGCCTTGTGGATGCTTTCGATAACGAAGTAGATGAAGGCGATATCGGCGAATTGATTCTGCGCACGGCCGAACCATGGACGATGAGCCACGGTTATCTGAACAATCCCGAAGCCACGGCCAGCACTTGGCGCAACGGCTGGTTTCACACCGGCGACCTTTTCAAGTGCGACAGCGCCAATAATTATTTCTTCGTCGACCGCGCGAAGGACATGATCCGGCGGCGCGGTGAAAACATCTCCTCTTTCGAAGTGGAAGCGGAACTGCTCGCCTACCCCGGGGTGAAAGCGGCGGCCGCCGTGGCTGTGCCCGGTGACGGCGGCGAAGACGAAGTGCTTGCAGTGCTTTCACTCCAATCCGGCATATCACTCGACCCGGCCGCACTCCTCGCCTTCCTGGAGCCACGCGTGGCCCCCTATATGATTCCGCGCTATGTCCGCATCATGGCTGAATTGCCACTCACTCCAACGCAGAAAATTGAAAAGCATGTGTTGCGCGCACAAGGCATCACGGCAGATACCTGGGATCGGCAGGCGGCGGGCCTGAAGTTGTTGCGGCAAGATTTGGCGCAAAGAACCGCAAAAGCACCGACCGCCAATAGTGCCGCTGGAAAATCCGGCCCCTTGCGCGGCATCAAGGTCCTCGAATTCGCCGGCCTCGGCCCCGCGCCCTTCTGCTGCATGCTGTTGTCCGACATGGGCGCGGAAGTGCTGCGCATCGACCGCCCCGGTACTACCTATATAGCAGCAGACGTTGAAGCGCGTGGTCGCACGTCAGTGCAGCTTGATCTGAAATCTGCTGATGGCAAGCAACAAGCACTCGCATTGATGGAACAGACAGACATCCTGATCGAAGGCTTCCGCCCCGGCGTCATGGAACGGCTCGGTCTCGGACCGGATGTTGCACAGCAAAAAAATCCACGCCTCGTCTACGGCCGCATGACCGGCTGGGGTCAGAGCGGCCCTCTTGCACACAAGGCCGGGCACGATCTCAACTACCTGGCTATCACCGGCGCACTGCACGCACTGGGCACAAAAGACAAACCCGCAGTACCACTGAACCTGATCGCCGATTTCGGCGGTGGCGCGCTGTATCTGGCAATGGGTGTCCTCGCCGCGCTGCATCAAGCCAGACAAACAGGACAAGGCCAGGTAGTGGACGCCGCGATGACCGATGGCGTCATTTCCATGATGGGGATGATCTACGGGGATTTCGCCGATGGCCGCTGGATCGACGCGCGCGAAAGCAATGTCATCGACGGCGCAGCGCCTTTTTATAACGTCTACCGATGCGCCGACGACAAGTGGCTCAGCCTTGCCGCGATCGAGCCACAGTTCTACTCAAGATTTCTGGACGTGGCCGGCCTGAACGACGCAATGTTCAAGAACCAATGGAACAAAGCGTTGTGGCCTGAGCAAAAGCAAGGCCTGGAGGAATTCTTCAGCACCCGCAGCCGCGACGCCTGGTGCGTGCTGTTCGCAGACCACGATATCTGCGTTGCGCCGGTATTAAGCCTGGCCGAAGCGCAGCAACACCCGCACAACAGGGCGCGCAATGCCTTTACGCTGCAAGACGGAATCCTGCAGCCGGCCACTGCTCCGCACTTCGCGGGATACAAGGGGTCATGAAAATTTTACCGAATGCCCGGACGGCACCGGGACGGGATCACCAAACTCCCTGGCAGTACTGACCCATAGTTCAATAGCCTCTTTGGAGTTTGGCAGAGCTTCCATATCGGTCTTGCCATGCGCCGTGCAGTCTGGCAAAACCGGATTCTGGCTTAAAGCCCAACCGCTACAAGTTGACATGAACCAAATTAAAACAGCACCCTGAACCCGGCTGTCACACGGTGTCCGGTACCTTCATTAGAACCGATCCTCGCACCATAATTCAGCCACCAATCCCATGCTTCGGCGTCGTGGCCAGCCAGTGTCAACGAAGGTTCCACATAAGCCTGGGTGCTGGTGACGTTGACTGCCTGGGTCCCCATGGCATGGGTTGAGCTGGCCAGGCGCACGCTGCCAGCTGTGCCGTCGCTGTCATCTTCAGGCATGTAGATCACACGCAGGATAGAGCGCAGGTTACCGAGCTCCATCGACACTTCACCCCCGACATAGCCCGTGGTGCCATCGGTTGCAAGGTCCTGATACGCGATATTGCCGCCACTGGCACCGGTTTCCGTGTACGCATCGCTCTCTGTTTCCATCCAGCGGAAACCCACCAGAGGACCATAGCGGTATGTGCCACTGTCTTTCAGGTAGCCCACTTCACCAATGATTGCGCTGCTGTTGCCATCGGTGTTGCCGATCCCGCTCAGGCCGTAGGCCGCCGGACGCACGATGGAGTCGAAACTGTGATCACCCACGGTGCCCGTCAAATTGGCATAGAGGTTTTCGTTGCGGAAGGTTCCGTAAATGGAGAGCTGGTTGCTCTCATGTTCCGCATCAAAGCCCGTGCTCGCATCAGGGTCACCCTTATAGTAGCCCAACGAAGCGCCGATCAGAGTCTGCTCATTGAGCGACGCGTCAAAGCCAATGGTGCCACCGGTGGTATGTGAACCGATCCTGGCACCGTCTTCCGACCTTCTGGCCCAGGCGCCTGCTGCCCAGACCGCGAACGTTTGCGCAGTACCAGCAACCGCGGCATGGCGTTGAACGAGAAAATGCTGGGCAACATCGTCAGCATTCGCGACACCCAGCTCGCGCGCCGCCTGCGAAATCATGTCCAGTGTCGCCGGCGCCGTGGCGGTCATCGCCTGCAGGTATTGCGAGTCGACATAGCTGGGAAGCGTAAGCCGGTAAACCAGCACAAGCGCGTCACTGTTGACGGCTTGCGAACAATTCTGCCCGCCTACTTTGCACGTTGACGAGAGAAAATCATTGTCGTTGCCGACCAGCAGAAAGAAATCCTGCGGCGCACTCTCGTCGAGCGCTGGCACCAGCGCCATGCCTTCCAGTTTCTCGGTGATGGTCAGGGCTGTGGGTGTGGTGTTGTTGATGTTCAGTCCAAACTTGCCCAACTGGGTCGTATTGAGGATGTTGACCACTTCCACCTGGCTGACGGGAGTAATCCCCGCGTTGAGCACGCCACCGGGGGCAATGGGCGTTGTCGACGTTTCGTAGGGAGTGCCGGCGATATTGGTAGCCCCTGTGGTATCGATCAACAACACGCTCTTGTACACCGGATTCAGCAGGGCTTGTCCCAGGCCATTACCATCGCGCGACAACACCAAAAATTGCGTGTCGTTCAGCGCCAACAGTTCCGATTGCGCCGCCGTGCGGTTGACGGCACCGCCATTGCCGGTGGAGGTGAATGTCGGCAACTGCAGCACATAGTGGCCAACGGGGGCGCCCGGGGTCTTGTTCTGCGCAATGTCATAGATCATCAGGCGGGTATTGGAACGGGTCTGCTGGGCCGTGGTGCTGTCCTGCATCGGCGCGCTCTGCAACAGCGTCGCCAGTTTCTTGTTGTCCGGCGTCAGGGCAATCCCTTCGAGACCCTGGTTCAGGCGCCGCCCTGTGCTCGCATCTGTCGTCGACGTGAAAGACAGGCCGCTGGCAATGTTGGGGGCCAAGGCGGGCGGGGGCAGGATGACACCCAGCATGCTGCCGGCCTTGTCGAAGTAATACACATTGGCGCCGTATTCGTCTGACACATAGAAATTGCCGTCGTTGAGGAAGCGCAAGCCCTCACCATCCAGGCTGATTTTCCCGGCAGCCGGACCCGTGGTAGAGCCCGGCAACGACTTGCCATTCTGGGTGACAAAGGCGGTGCTGCCCGTCCCCGGATCAAGGCCGGTAGTGACCTTGCCATTGAAGTCCTTGAAAAGAAATCCACCGGTTTGGACTAGCCCCAGTTGGTGTTGCGAGTCGGCACTAACCGGCAGATTGACCGTGGAAGTATAAGGAGCAAACGTCATCGTGAAACTGCTGACACGGCCGGGGTAATCGCTGAACGTGACACTCCCAACGCCATTCGGACCGCGGTCCGGCAGCGAAAACAAGGTCCCTGTATAGCCGCTTGCCGTCTTGCGCCAGCTACCGGGTACTGTGTCGAGTCCCGAAAAAGCGCCAAACGTATCGCCATTGAAATCCAGCGTGGTTGTCGCCGGCAGCCGTGCTACACCTTGCAACCCGCGATTGACAAAGGTTTGGCCATTTAAATTTACCGATGTTGCTTCCGCCGTCGTGATGACGTTGGGCGTGGTGAAGACAGCTGGTGCGGCGATTGCCTGACTTGCCAGAAGAACACCGAAGGTTATGCTGGCAATTGCTGTGGACTTTAAACGGAATTGGTATGGCAACGACATTGGACTGCATCCTGTAGAGACAAAACCATTGCCGGAAAACCCCGGCACTTTGGGTTTTGCATCCTAGTCAGGAAAAATTCGGGTTACATAAAGAACAGAAAAATTCCAGGCGTGTGGTTCCTTGCAGAGGCCTCATCGGTTTTCTGTACTTCCGCCAGACTCAACACTTCGCGCCAGCGGCCATATTTATACGCAGGATCCTGACGTGGCGCCCTGCTGGTATGCGGGGGCTGGCGGAAGGAACCCGTCTCGAGGTCTCATGGGATAATATCGCCCGTGATACTACTCCGCTCTGCCGCACTTATTTCTTCTGTGCGAGCCTGCAACCATGCGTATCGCGTACGACGTAGCCGCCGGTCGGTTCGTTGAAATGGCTGCCGATGATGAAGGTGCCGGAATTGGCAACCTTGTCGACAAACTTCACGCGTGTGTCACAGGCCATCTGCTGGTTCATGTCGAAGCGCGCGAGCGTGCCAGGGAGTTCGAACTGGATCGGATGATGCATCATGTCGCCGGTGACGATGGCGCGCTCGCCTAAGGATTCAATGCAAATGCTGACGTGGCCCGGGGTGTGGCCTGGCGTCGGCATCAAGGTGAGCTCCGGACAAATTCTGTGCTCAGGCTCGATCAGGTCGACGAGGCCTGCATCAACCACTGGCAAGACAGAATCACTCATGTGGTTCAGATCATGATAGCCGTGCGTGTCGTTAAGCATCTTCCAGTGTTCAAACTCGTGGCGACCAAACAGGTAGCGTGCGTTTGGGAAGGTCGGCACCCACTTGCCGTTGACGAGTTGTGTGTTCCAACCCACATGGTCAAAGTGCAAGTGCGTACACAACACCGTGTCGATCTCCTCTGGCTTGAAGCCCGCGTGTGCGAGGTCGCCGAGGAACGAGGTCTGCATGTTGGTGAACACCGGGAACTCGCGGTGGCGATCGTTACCTATGCAGGTGTCGAGCATGATCTTGCGGGTCTTCGTCTTCATCACGAAACACTGAAAGGAAATGATCATCTTGCCTTCGGGTGTTGCGAAATGCGGGGCGAGCCAAGGATACGCGTGCACCGTCGCGGGCGTGGCATCGGGCAGCAGCATGGTGATGTCGTCTTCCCACGCATTCACTTCAACGAGACGCGTGATCTCGACGTCGCCGATTTTCCAGGTGCGCATGTGTTCGATGGCCATGATTGGCTCCTTAGTATTTTCGCTTTAAAGACTCTGGATTCCCTGAAAGTACCATATCTGCGGCCTTTTCGGCGATGGCGACGACGCTGGCGTTGGTGTTGGCACCGACCAGGCGTGGGTAGATGGATGCGTCAGCCACGCGCAGGCCTGCCAGGCCATGTACTTTCAGTTCGTGATTGACTACGGCCTCGGCATCATTGCCCATGCGGCAGGTGCTGCCGGGGTGATGCACCGTGGCCAGCGTGTTGCGCACGTATTCGGTCAGCGCCTTGTCGTCATCCACTGTTACACCAGGCATGCGCTCATGCGCGCGATACGCTTGGAATGCTGCATGTCCGAAAATGCGGCGCGCCAGTTTGAGGCCGCGCACCAATGTGGCGATATCTACTTCGCGACTGCCAAGCTCGGGATCAATCACCGGTTTGGCAAGCGGATCATTGCTGCTGACCTTTACGGTGCCGCGACTTTGCGGATACAGGCACACCAGACTGATCGCATATCCATGCCCCAGCGGCAGCGGAAACGGTCGCGTGTTGCGGCGTGCCGGCTGGAACACCACCTGCAGGTCAGGCCGGTCGAGACCTTCCTGCGACTTTATATAAGCATTGGTTTCAAACAAGTTGCTGGCAAGCGGCCCTTTGCGCGCGAACAAGTATTCGAGTCCGTTCCACAGGTTGCGCGGAGTTGCCTTCAACGAAAGCCCGTACGAGGTGCTCTCCTTCGTGTCCATTGCTATATAAGTAGCAGGATGATCGGTCAGCGCACGACCCACGCCGGGCAGATGATGGACCGGCGCAATACCGACCGCGCTCAGCGCATTGCGATCACCAACGCCAGAGTGCAGCAGGATATGTGGCGAGTGAAAGGCCCCAGCGCAAAGAATGACTTCACGCGCAGCGGTCAGAGTCTGCACCCCGGCAGGCGTTTGAATTTCAACGCCCGTGGCACGGCCGTTTGCAATCACGATGCGCCGCGTCATGGTTGCGCTCAACAGCGTCAGGTTCGGCCGGTGCAAGACCGGCCGCAGGTAGGCGCTGGCTGTAGACACGCGGCGCCCCTTGAAGATAGTGCCTTGCCGATAACCGTAACCTTCCGGCTCCGGCGCATTGAAGTCGGCGCAATGCGGAAAGCCAAGATCTGCCATTGCTGCATTGAAAGCCTCGCACAGTACGTTGGTGCGCGGCACGAAACTGACACTCATCGGCCCACCGGTGCGGTGATACGGCGACCAGGCATAGTCGGGGTTGTCTTCGGAGCGCAGGAAATAGGGCAAGAGATCGTCATAACCCCAGCCCGCGTTACCCAGCGCGGCCCAGTCATCATAATCACGGCGATGCCCCCGGTAATAGGCCATGCCGTTGATCGAACCGCTGCCACCAATCACTTTGCCGCGCGGCAAGGGGATGACACGGTTGTTGAGCGCCGCTTGGGGAGTTGTACTTAAGCCCCAACCAAAACGCGCACTCATGATCGCCGCGCCAACCGCAGCGGGGATACGTATATAAGGATGCTGTTCCGAACCTCCGGCCTCGATCAAGCACACGCGATGCGCCGGGTTCTCCGACAGGCGCGCGGCCAGCACGCAGCCAGCGGTGCCGGCGCCGATGATGATGAAGTCGAATACTGTTGTTTCGGAAAGTGGCATGGTCTCGCTTGTGGAGCACTTCTTTTACTGTGTCACTTCAGCAGAATAGCTTTGTGTCGATAATGTCACATTCATTCATGCAGTTCTTCTCTGTTGAACAGCGAGTCCCGCCGCTTCACTTCTTCGATTTGCCCCAAGGATCAGCAGCGCCCCAAATTGCGGGGGCTGGTGCTTTAGTCTCATGTTGACTATCACGCTTGGGCGCGTTCCGACTCCGTTGCGCGGCAGTGCTCCTGCCCGGACCCGAACGAAAGCCATCGGCTTTTTTCGCACGCTTGGCGCGCAACTGTTCGGCATCTTCCAGGCTGAGTTCCGCAGGCTTGCCTGGCACCTGACCTTCCGGGATAACTCTGTCTCTGGGCGGCAATAAAAACTGCTCGGCGGACGCTCTGGGAAAATTTTTGAATTGATACAAGTAAAACCCTTCAACGTTTTCACGCGCCCAATCGGTGTTGTTAAGGAATTTCACACTGGACGCGATGCTCGCATTGGTCTTGAAACAGTTGATATATAAATACGCATAAAGAATTTCAAAACCGTAATGATCGACCAACTCCGTCAGCATGGTTTTCAAACTTACTCCATGCAGCGGATTGCTTTTGTAGTTAATTTCATTGTCCATGCTAAATTCCGGTCAGGCACGAGGGTTAAATTTGCGCCAGTATAGCTGCCTCCAAGCCGACCTTCCCGGCAATTCGTTAGCACCAAAATTTCCAGACCAACCTGCAGGGACGCAGTCATTAGCTGGATTTGAAGGGTATCTTTTCCCCACGTCGGCGTATTATTCGCCCCAAGGCAGAGCGCTGCACGTGGCGCCACATAACGTTAATAATTACCAGGAGTATGACCAATGAGCGCATTGCCACCAACCAGCGACGATAGTGCAATCTGGGACCTTTGGCTGGGGCAATTTCGCCTGCCGGTGGTGAACGTCAACACCGAGGTTGGCACGTTCAAAGCCCTCAGCGAGGCAGCACTGACCACGACCGAGCTGGCAGTGCAGCTTGGCGTCAATGCCCGCGCACTGGCGATGAACCTCGCGGCGCTGTGTTCCATGGGGCTGGTCGAGAAGCGGCTGGGCAAATGGCGCGCGACCCATCTTGCGCGCACCTGGTTGCATCCTGACGGCGTGGGTTACTGGGGCCATTTCAACAGTCAGATTGATTTCAACACGACTCTGCGCGGGCGCCTGCTCGAATCTTTGCGCACCGGCAATCGTCCTGGAGATAGCGGCGCGAGCTCTGGTGAGATTACTTCACGCCCTGCCGAGTGGGAACGCGGCAGCATGTCGCAGGAAGCAGCGGAAAACATCGCCAATTACATGCACGTCCACAGCCAGGCACCGGCGCTCGGTGCAGCGGCCCAGGGCGTTTTTGGCGAGCTTGTTTCACTGATGGACGTCGGCTGCGGTTCCGGTGTTTACGGAATAGAGATCGCCCGGGCACATGCGGGCCTCAAAGTAGTGCTGATGGATCTCAAGGAAATGGCGACGGAGGCACAGAAGTTCATCGGCCGTGCCGGCATGGGGCATCAGGTCACCACGGCCGGCGTCAACATGTTCACCGAACAATGGCCACACGGTCATGATGGCCATTTCTTCTCCAATGTGTTCCATGACTGGTCAGATGAAACCTGCCGGCTGCTCGCGCGAAAAAGCTTCGAAGCGCTGCCGCGCGGCGGTCGCATTTTCCTCAACGAGATCTTGATGGACGACGATTACACCGGGCCGTTCCCGGCAGCTGCCTTCAGCTTGCTGATGCTGATTGGCACACTGGGCAAGCAATACAGCCTCGCCGAATTCCGCGACATCCTCGGCAGTGCCGGTTTTGTCGATGTCGATGCTGTGCGTACCGGCGGGGGCTATTACTCGCTGGTCAGTGCGCGCAAGCCTTAGGGCGTTCGGTATAAGGGATAAATGGGGTACGTCCCCATTTATTATTCATTTAGTTGAGAATTCAGAATCCGTTGAGCCAGACCCATGGAACTCCAGCATACCCTTGCCGCACGCGGCGCCCAGTTTTCACTGCAGGGCCACTATGCCCCCGAATTTCACCCGGTGGTTGCTGCGTTCATTGAGAATTTCACCGCGGAAGACGAAGTCGGCGCGGGGGTCAGCATCATGCGCGACGGCAAATGCGTCGTAGACCTCTACGGCGGCTGGCGCAACAGTGCGATGACCACGCCCTGGGACGCGGCAACCACCGTGTGCATGATGTCGGTAGCGAAAGGTGTCACCGCCATTTGTTTCAATATGCTGATCGACCGTGGTCTCGTGCATCCGAACGATCCAGTGATCCAGTACTGGCCGGAGTACGGCAAGAACGGCAAAGAGAAGACTCTAGTGCGGCACTTTCTGGATCACACTGCTGCGGTGCCAGTGCTGACCACCAACCCGCTGTGGCCTGGCGCGATGTTCGACCGCGAGGCGATGATCAACGCGCTGGAAGAACAGGCGCCACTGTGGGAGATCGGCACCAAGGCCGCCTATCACGTGCATCACCAGGGTTTTCTGCTCGGTGAAATCATGCGCCGCATTACAGGCAGCACCGTGGGCCCCTTCCTGCGCAAGGAAATCACCGATCCGCTTAAGATCGAGTACTACATTGGCCGCATGAACGCAGCCGAGCAAGCAACAGTTGCCGAAGTGATGCCGAACATGAACGCGCGCCTTTTTGCCGCGAAAGATCATGATGATCAGACTTCATTGCGCGCACTCGCGTTCAAACAGAACCCGCTGGAACCCTGGGCCACAACAATGAACAGTGCAATCTGGAAGACCTGCGAAATCGCCAGCGGCAGTGGCCATGGCAATGCGCGGGGTGTGGCGAAGATTTACGGCGCGCTGGGCAATGGTGGCACGCTTGATGGGGTGAAGCTCATCAGCAAGCAAGGCATTGAGAACATGCTTGTTGAACAACACAACCAGACAGAAGGTTTGCAAGACCGTCCGTACCACCAGGCGCTCGGCGTTCTGCTGAACACACCGGAGGCGGTATATATGGGCCCCAACATGCGCAGCTTCGGCCATCATGGTCTCGGTGGCTCTATTGGTTTCTGCGATCCGGATGCGCACATCGGCTTTGCATACTGCTGCAACAAGATGCATGCGGTGGGCACGAATGGCCCGAGAGCAGCGCGGCTGATTGATGCGCTCTACCGTTGCGGCTAGCCTGCTGACGATGCCCCGCCATCCACGTTGAAGAGTTCGCCGTTCACAAAGCTGGCTTCCTTGCTCAGGAGGAAGGCAATGGCGTTGGAGTTGTCTTCTTCTGTGCCGATGCGGCGCAGAGGAATGGTTGCTGCGCGTTTTTCGTAGACTTCTTTCGTGTTCAAGCCCAGCGCGCCCGGTGTTGGCACTGATGCGGGTGACACCGCATTCACGCGAATGTTTTTCGGGCCGAGTTCAGCACCAAGTACTTTGGTCAGCGTAGTGATCGCGCCTTTCACGGAGCTGTAAGCCGAGGTGTTGGGATAGCCCTTGTGCACAACCGGGGAAGACATATTGATGATGCTCGCGCCGCGCACCTTGTCATAATGTTTCAGCAACGCTTGTGCGGACCAGATAACCGCTTTGATGCCGATGTTCATCATGGCGGTCAGTCTTTCATCGGTGACCTGCTCCACCGGGCAGTAATGCAACAGCATGGCGTTGTTGACGATCACGTCGATGCGGCCGCCCGTGGCTGCAAATGAATCGGCAATATGCTCGAAGGTCTTCTGGTCGGCCATGTCGCCCGCATAGGCATGGGCTTCATGGCCCAGGGCCTTGATTGCGTTGGCGGTGTCGGCACTGGTCGCAGGATCCAGATCAGCCACGCCGATGACTGCACCGCAAGACGCCAAGTGCAGCGCCAGATGCCGGCCCAAGCCACGGCCAGCGCCGGTGATCAGAATATATTGCTGGCTGAGGTCGGGTTTCATTTTATCAAAGGGGTCAGAGTAATTTGATCGGGTGCTGATTGTAGAACAAAGATTGCAGCGCGGATCAAATTACTCTGACCCCTTTGATATTGTATGATGCCCTCTCCGATCCGTAACCCTGAGAAGAACCCATGTCATCCGATTCCCGCAAGGCCCTGCGCGCCCTGGGTTTGAAAACCCGCAACGAAGTGCTCGGCAAGCAATATGTTGATGCCGCCATGAACAACCGCAACGAATTCAACAGCGGCCTGCAAGATCTGTTGAACGAATACTGCTGGGGTGCCGGCTGGAACGGCGAGGGCCTTTCGCGCAAGGAGCGCAGCCTGATCAACCTCGCCATGCTGACTGCGCTCGGTCGCACCCATGAGGTCGCCACCCACGTGCGCGGCGCCAAGAACAACGGTCTCACCAACGAGCAGATCTCTGCGGTGTTCCTGCAGACGGCGATCTATTGCGGCGTACCCGCCGCCGTCGACAGTTTCCGTGCCGCTGCCCCGGTGATCGCCAACTGGGAAGGCGAGAAGGCCGCCAAACCCGCCAAAAAAACCACCAAGAAAACCACCAAGAAGAAATAAGATGTCGCACACTTCCGTCACTTCGCCCGCCGCCATTGGTTTCATCGGCCTCGGCAACATGGGCACACCCATGGCCAAGCGGCTCGCAGCGGCAGGCTACAAGCTGCACGTCGCGGATCTGAATGCCGATGCTGTAAACAAATTCTGTGCCGATACCGGTGCCACTGCCGCACCAAGCCTGCAAGCATTGGGGCATTGCAGCGTCATTATCACAATGCTGCCCGACGGCAAGGCTGTGCGCAAAGTGCTGATGGATCCGAACGGCGCGATCAGTGGCCTGAAAGCCGGCGCGATCCTGATCGACATGAGCTCGTGCTCACCGGTGGATACCCGGGTGCTGGCGCAGGAATTGAAAGCGAAGGGTTTTGATCTGATCGATGCGCCGGTTTCCGGTGGTGTTGTAAAGGCCGTGTCCGGTGGCCTGGCGATCATGGCGGGCGGCGAAGCGGCTGCAATCGCTGCGTGCAGACCACTGTTGGAAAATCTGGGCAAAGTATTCGCCACTGGTGCTTCCGGCAGTGGTCATGCCATGAAAGCGATCAACAACTTCCTGTCGGCAACCACTTTGGCAATCACATCGGAAGCGGTCATTGCCGGCACCAAGTTCGGCATCGACCCGAATGTCATCGTCGACATCATCAATGCCTCCACCGGCCGCAGCAACAGCAGCGAGCACAAGTTCCCTACCTTCATTTTGCCAAGAAAGTTCACCTCAGGGTTTTATTTGGGCCTGATGGCAAAAGATTTGCGTTTCGCGAAAGCGCTAAACGAAGCGGTGGATGCGCCCAACACTTTCGTCAACGCGATCAGCGCGCTGTACGATGCGGCAGAAAAGGAACTCGGCTTCCAGGCAGACAACACCGAGATTCATACCTACCTGGAAAAGCTTGCTGAATAGATAACGACGCTGTCCTACGGCAAGGCCGCGAGAATCCCACCATCTGCCGCGAAGCAGGCGCCGGTCGAGTACGTTGAATCGTCTGACGCCAGGAACAACATCAGCTTCGCGATCTCTTCTGCTTTCGCATAGCGCTGCATCGGAACCGTCTTGGCGATGGCGGCTTCGAATTGTTCGGGCGCGCTAGGCATTACCATCTTGTGGATGTTGTCCATCATCGGAGTCGACACGTAACCGGGGTGGACGGTGTTGATGCGCACGTTGTGTGGGGCGAGTTCCAGCGCGGCGCCCTTCATCATGCCGACCAGCGCGTGCTTGCTGGTGGTATAGGCGGTGGTGCCGGGCAGTGCGGCCAAACCCTGGATCGACGAGGTCAGCACGATGCTGCCGCGTTTGCGGGCTTTCATGCCGGGGACCACGGCGCGCAGGCCCAGCCAGGCGGCTTTGAGGTTTACGGCCAGCACTTCGTCGAACAAGTCCTCCGGATACTCTTCCAGCGACATGTTGGCGCCGCAGATGCCGGCGTTGAGCAGGGCAGCGTCGATAGGGCCAAGATTGTCCAGCGCGAAGTTGGTATAGGCGGAGATTGCGTCTTTTTGGCGAATATCGGCGACAAAGTAGGCAATATTTGGAGAATTGACCTCCTTAACCACCTGTTTCAGTAAAGTCTCATCCCTGTCGACGATAACCACCCGTGCGCCCTCAGTGACGAACAGGGTTGCGGCGGCACGGCCGATGCCGCTGGCACCGCCGGTAATCAGCGCAGTCTTGTTCTGCAATTTTCCCATGGGTACGAGCCTCTTCGAAGAAATTAAACAGCTGTCAGCGTCGACAAAATGGCAAAAAAAAGGAAGTTGCACTGTCGCAAAAGCAGGGCGCAAAAGCGAGTGTCGCATGGCACCTTTAGGGCGTCCCGGAAGGTGGCAATTTCAGGATGGTCATGCTTATATTCAGGCACCCCGCCCGATAAAAAGGGCTGAGAAATAGGTGTCAACCTATTTCCTGTCTCACAAAAAGTCCCAAGAACTGCTGTATGTACGAGTTCCTTTTCAAATATCCAGAGCAAGCTTTTGCCGACAGCGAGTTCGTTCTCGCCAGCGGTTGGCCGCTGTGGCTTTTGTTCACCCTCGGTGTGCTCGGTGCCGGCCTTGTTGCTGGCGCGCTGATTTGGAAACGGGACAGCATGAAGTGGTGGCAGCTCGGCACCCTTGGCGTATTGCAAATGGCCATGGTGGCGTTGGTGCTTTTTGTGGTTTGGCAGCCAGCCTTGGTCAATGAACGGCTCTTGCCCGGCGAAAAT
Organism: Klebsiella pneumoniae; assembly: GCA_945902215.1. Taxonomy (GTDB): domain Bacteria; phylum Pseudomonadota; class Gammaproteobacteria; order Pseudomonadales; family Pseudohongiellaceae; genus CAILUG01. Next base: position 16,213 of record CAMDML010000040.1, read on the forward strand.
GCCGTGGCGCTGATGCTCGACACCTCTGCCAGTATGGCCTTGAGTGATGGCGACACCACCCGCATGGCCCAAGCCCAGGCATTGCTGACGCCTGATGCACTGGCAGAACTGGCTGAAACCTACACGATCTTACCTTTCGGCTTTGCCGCATCCGCAAACGAGTTACCCGATTTCACCGTACTCCCGGAACCCGGCACGGCCAGCATTCTCGGCCAGTCCATTCTGCAAACTCTGCGTCAGGCCAGCTCCTCATCTCTCGGCGCAGTGATACTGATCAGCGACGGTGCCGACAACACCGGCGCCATTCCCCAGAACGAACTCAACGAGATCATCAGTTTCGGCGTACCGATTCACACCGTGGGCATGGGGCGTGAGGTAATCCCGGAAGATCTGGAGCTGGAAGAAGTGGTACTGCCGAGCAAGGCGCTGCCCGGCACCACGCTGTCGGCGCGCGTCAACATTCGCCACGATGCCGGCGGCACGGCGCGCGTGAAGGTTTACAACGGCGACGAATTCCTCAGTACTACTGATGTCGAACTGAGCCCAGAGCAGAGCTCGACCATGACTTTCATCAACATTGAAGTGCCGGAGCCGGGTCAGCTCGACCTGCGCTTCACCATCGACCCGATCAATGGCGAACGCGATCTGGCGAACAACACCCGCTCCCGCGTGGTTGATGTGCCGGAAGGCAAGTACCGCATCCTCTATATAGAAGGTGAGCCGCGCTGGGAGTACAAGTTCATGCAGCGCGCGCTGAACGACGACCCGGGCATACAACTCTCCACCCTGCTGAAAGTGACGCCGAACAAGTACTACCGCCAGGGTATCGACGATCCCGCAGAGCTGGCCGATGGCATTCCAACCGACCGCGCTGTGTTGTTTGCCTACGATGCGCTGATCATCGGCAGCATGCAGGTGGCTGAGTTCACTTTGGAACAGCAGGAGATGATCCGCGACTTTGTCAGCGAACGCGGCGGCAGTCTGATGATGCTCGCAGGCTTGAGTGGTCTTGGCCTTGGTGGCTGGGGCGAATCCGTTGTCAGTGAAGTGCTGCCTTCGCGCCTCTCATTGCAGGACGCTGACTTCGTGCGGAAGAAAGCGCCGGTGGTGCTGACCGACAGCGGCCGCGCCGCACCGATGCTCAAGCTCAGCGACAGCGATGCCGAAAACACCACGCTGTGGGCGGAACTGCCGGAAATCGCCGATTACCAAAATCTCGGGCCGCTGCGCCCCGCTGCCACCACGCTGCTGGAAGTGAATGTTGATGGTCGCAACCAACCGCTGCTGGTGTCGCAGCCTTATGGCCGCGGCCAGAGTTTCATTCTCGCCACCGGCGGCACCTGGCGCTGGCAGATGAGTTTGCCGCTGGAAGACATGCGCCATGAAACCTTCTGGCGCCAGCTTGCGCGCAATCTCGTGGCCAACTCACCGCGGCCGTTTGAACTGAGTGCAACGGTCGAGAACGAAAAAATCACGGTACACGCGGAACTGCGCGATCCCGACGCCGAGGAAAACCAGGGCCTTGCGATCAGCGCGGTAGCAAGTTCCGACACCAACGAACTCATCAACATGGAGCTGCTCCCTGTCGCCGGCCGCCCTGGCGTATACGAAGCAGCGTTCAATCCCGCGAGCAACGGCCTCTATTCCATCGAAGCAATTTCGCGCAAGAACGCAGAGTCCGTCAGCTCGGTGCGCACCGCCACCCGCTATGATCAGGGCCAGGAATCTTTTGGCATCCGCCAGAACCGCGCGCTGCTTGAACGCATCAGCGCCCTGACCGGTGGCCGGTACTGGACGCCCGCACAATGGGGCGACATCCCCGAAGCGATTAGTTATTCCACGGCCGGTATCACGCAACAACAGATCAGCTACCTGTGGGATGCGCCGTTCTTCTTCCTGCTGCTGCTCTTGCTGAAAACCGGCGAGTGGCTGCTGCGCCGCGCGTGGCGTGTGATCTAGGCCAACCCCGGAAACGACAGATGCGTCTTATCCCCCTGCTATCCCTGTCCTTGCTGCCCGCCCTGGCCTTTTTCCCGAGGCATGCGCACGCTGAACTTTACATTACTATCGTGCAGGGTCTCGGCGGCATGCCGGAGTACCAGGATGAATTCGACGGTGTGCGTGAGAAAGTCGCGGCCGCCTCAATCACACTGACTGCCGAAGAGCGTGTATTTACCTTCAGCGGCGAAGACACTACTCGCGAGGCCCTGCTCACCCACTTCAAAACGCTTGATGAACGTATGACCGACGAAGACCGCGCCGCGATCTACCTGATTGGCCACGGCAGCTTCGATGGCGAGGAATACAAATACAACATTCCCGGAGTCGACCTGACGAGCGCCGATTTGAAAACGGTGCTCGACGATCTCCCCGGCCGCAACCATGTACTGATCACCACTGGCTCGACCAGTGGCGCCTTGGTCGAGCTGATCACCGGCGTGCCCGCACCGCGTGAAGATCCGCGTGACCCCGGCGCCGTGCCGGCAGCCGACGCAGAAGAATCAACCCCGAGTGAATACCTGCTCGTCGCAGCAACGCGCAACGGCAACGAACGCAACGCGCCGCACTTTGGCCGCTTCTTTGCCGAAGCCCTGGTGTCCGCCGACGCCGACATCAACAAGAACGATGCGATCAGTGTGCAGGAAGCCTTTGACTATGCCGACGGCGAAGTGGCCGCGTATTTCGAACGTGAAGGCAAGCTCGCCACTGAACATGCGCAACTGCGTGGTGCAGGCGCGGCGCAGTTCAGCCTGTCGCGTTTGAACGCGCTTGATTATGAAACCGCTGATCCAGAGCTGAGCGACTTGTTGCAACAGCGACTCGACCTCGACAGCGAGATTGAAAGCCTGCAACTGCGCCGCAACGAATTCCCGAGCAATGCGGCGTACCTGTCGACCCTGCAGGCCTTGATTCTCGAGTCTGCCCTGCTTACCGAACAGATCGACGCCGCCCAAGATGAAGAAGGAGCCACTGGTGGGACTGAATAGGCTGCTGCCTGCTTGCCTGCCCCGTCCGGCTGTTACAACGGCCCGTGTTGCCGTGCTTTGCTCACTTGCCCTTGCTTCTACGCTCTCTTGTGTCCTTTCCACTACCGCTGATGCGCGCGACATGCTTTACGGCGCGCTCGACAACGCCGACCTGCAGACCTGCGAAAACCAGTTCTGGAGCGGCGCACTTACCCAAGCCACCGACTGCTATCAAGGCTTGCTGGCTTCCGCACTGCCTGCTATCCGTGCTGAAGGCCTGTGGGCGTTGGGTGATCTGCAAGGTGCGAACACTGCTTTTCAGGATGCTTACAATGCCGAGCCCCAAAATGCGCTGGTACGCGTTCGCTGGGGCGAGCTGTACATGCAGACCTACCAGTATCAGGAAGCCTACAACCTGTTCGCTGAAGCACTGGCCATCGACCCGCAGAATGCCTGGGCGAGTATCGGCGCCGCGCGTTCATTGGCACAGAGTGGCGACACTGAGGCGGTGAATGCGCACATGGCTGCTGTCGTTGAGAATCCTCTCGCCCCGGCGGGCGCCCGTCTTCGCGGAACAATAATGTTGTTACGGGGAGCCCTGGAGCAAGACCGCTTCGACGAGGCAAGCCCGCTTCTTGGCGAGGCAAAGGCGATTGCCGAGGAGAACGGGTTGCCACAAATGGAACTGAAGGCATACGAAGCCGCGCTCGCGTTCATGACCTTTCAGCCTTACCAAAGTTTTGTGGACGCAGCGCTTGCCGAAAATCCTGCCTACGGCGACGCGTGGGCGATTCTGGGTTATTCCGCGATGATCACGCGCCGGTACCGCGAGTGTGGTGAGTTCTATGAAAATGCGGTTGCCGTGCAGCCCAACCACTGGGAAGCGCATCTCGAACTCGGCCAGAACCACTTGCGTCTCAATCAGGTGACGCCAGCTGTCGACCATGTGCGACTTTCGTACGAAGGCGACGCCTTCAATCCCAAGACCATCAACATCCTGCGCCTGCTCGACTCCTTCCTCGACAACATGGAAGTGCTGAATTTTCCCAATCCGCCGCAGGGTGCCTTTCCAACCTTGTCGCTGCGCCTCGACAAGCGCGAAATACCTGTTCTTGAAAAGTACGCGCGCGATCTTGCTGAGCGCAGCATTGCGCTCTACAGCGAACGCTACCGCTTCACGCCGAAGGAACCGGTCATTGTTGAGATCTACCCGAATCACGAAGACTTTGTGGTGCGTTCCATCGGCATGCCCGGCGTGGGTCTGCTCGGCGTCACCTTTGGTTATTTGTTCGCCATGGACTCACCCAGCGCGCATCCAGCCGGCGAGAACTATCATTGGGGCACCACGCTGTGGCACGAAATGGCGCACGTGTTTACCGTGGAAGGCAGCGACCATTTAGTGCCGCGCTGGTTCAGCGAAGGGGTTTCGGTGTTTGAGGAATGGCGCACGGGCCCGATCCCCGGCCGCAAGATTCCGAACAATGTGTTGAAAGCGATGAGCGAAGGTTTGTTCCTGCCGGTTGCCGAACTCGACAACGGTTTCATGCGGCCCACTTACGAAGACCAGGTGATCGTGTCGTACATGCAGGCAGGCCTCGTGTTCGACTTCATCGACCGCACATACGGCTTTCCAAAAATCGTGGACATGCTCTACCTGTTCAACGACCACATCAGCCCCACTGCGGCTATCGAGCAGACACTCGGCATTACTTCTGAGGAATTCGACGCACAGTTCAAACAGTTCATCGACACGGAATTCGGCCCGATGCTGAGTCAGATGGAAGTGTGGCAGGAAAATCACCGCGCCAGCTTCGAAGCATTGGAAGCCGAGAACTGGAATGACGCCATCGCCGCCGCCGGCCGCGCCAACGCCATTTATCCTGACTACGTGGAAGCCGACAGTGCGTACATCGCCATGGCGCGCGCCTATGCGCGGCTCGACGACCATGACAATGAATTCCGCACCCTCGAAACCTACTGGCAGAAAGGCGGTTACGCACCCCGCCCACTGATGGCGCTGGCCGAACGGTATCTGGAGCGCGACATGAAAGCCGAAGCCCTCGACGTGCTGACCGACGTCGCTTGGGCTGACCCCTTCATGGAAGAACTGCACGTGGAGCTCGGCGATCTGCAACTGGCGCTTGGTCAGCCGCAATTGGCGCTCGATGAATACCAGATCCTGCTCGCGCTTGATCCAGTGGACAAGGCTGATGCCAACCTGAAGATCGCCACCGCGTACAAGGCGCTGAACAATGCTGAGATGACGCTGCAATACCTGATGACTGCGCTCGACATCGCGCCGCAGTACCGGCCGGCGCAAGCACTCTTGCTGGAGCTGAGCCGGACACCGGCGGAGCCGGCACCGATCACCGGGACGCCAGCTCCTGACAACCGCATCATCGACACCAGCGACAAATCAGTACAAGACACAGATACTCCGAACTAACTACAAAACCAAGGCAGGAAATGACTATGACTGACGCAGTAGATCAAATCGGCTCCGACGAAGCCCGCGACCTCGTCCAGCGCTTTCAGACCGCGACCAGCAAAATCCGCGAACAGGTGCGGGGCACCATCATCGGCCAGGACGACGTGGTTGATAACCTGCTGGTAACACTTTTTGTCGGCGGCCATTGCTTGATCACCGGCATGCCCGGCACCGCGAAAACCTTGCTGGTGCATACGCTGGCTAGCGCGCTCGGCCTCAACTTCAAGCGCATCCAGTTCACCCCCGACCTGATGCCCACCGACATCACCGGCACCGACATGGTTGAAGAAGATCAAGCCACCGGCAAACGTGAATGGCGTTTCATTCCCGGTCCAGTTTTCACCAACGTGCTGCTCGCCGACGAGATCAACCGCACGCCACCCAAAACCCAGGCGGCCTTGCTCGAAGCGATGCAGGAAAAAACTGTTACCGTGCGCGGCAAGAACCACAAGATCACCAAGCCTTTCTTTGTGCTCGCCACGCAGAACCCGATTGAACTTGAAGGCACCTATCCATTACCTGAAGCACAATTGGACCGTTTCCTGTTTAACGTGCTACTCGACTACCTGTCGCCGGAAGAAGAAGTGAAGGTCATCGACCGTTTCACTGTGACGGTCGAGATGCCCAAGGTTGAAGCCTGCACCAACGGCGATGAGATCGTGAAGTTCCAGGCGTTGGTGCGCCAGGTGCCGATTGCGAACTCACTGAACCGTTACGCCGTGGACATCATCCGTGCCACACGCCCCAGCGATCCGATTGCCCCCGACATCATCAAGAAGTACGTCAACTTTGGCGCCAGCATTCGCGCCACGATGAACCTCGTGCTGGCGGCGAAAGTACGCGCGCTAATGCAGGGCCGCTTCCACGTGACTGCCGAAGATTTGAAAGCCCTTGCGCTGCCGGTACTGCGCCATCGCGTACTGCCCAACTACTACGCCGAATCTGACAACATCACTGTTGACCAGATTCTGAGCACCATGCTCGACAACGTGCCCGTACCAGTAGGCGAATAAGGACAAGCAATAATGGCTCAAGTCGCCAAACATGCGCCGATGAACTTGTTGCAGCCGACTGTGCTCGCAAGCCTGTCGAACCTGGAGCTCGTGGCAAAAGCTGTGGTCGAAGGATTTGTGATCGGCTTGCACCGCTCGCCGAAGTTCGGCTTCAGCCAGGAATTCGTCGAATACCGTGCGTACACCGACGGCGACGATCCGCGTTACGTCGACTGGAACGTGTTCGCGCGCACCGGTAAAACCTTCATCAAGCGCTTTCTGGGTGAGACCAACAGCCATTTGATGATCATGCTCGACAGCAGTGCCTCAATGGGTTTCGGTGGCGCTGCTGACAAGGGCGCTGGCAAGAAGGGTGTCACGAAATTACAGTACGGCAAATATCTCGGTGCTGCGCTCGCCTATCTGGCATCGCGTCAACACGATGCCGTTGGTGTCATGGTGTTCGCCGACGAAGTACTCGAGTACCGCCCGCCAACCAGCCGCAGCGGTTCCTTCCAGGGCGTGATCCACGCACTCGACAGGGCGCAACCTGCGCTGGGCACCCAGATGGGCAAACCGATGACGCGTTTTCAGGAACGCATCAAACGCCGCGGCCTTGTCGTGGTGATCTCCGACTTTTATTGCGATGCACAAGAGCTGCTCGACAACGTACGCCCGCTCGCCATGCAGGGCCAGGACGTGGTGCTGTTTCATCTGCTTGATCCCGAGGAGCTCAATCCGAAGATCAAGGAATCGACGCTGTATGAAGACATGGAAACCGGGCACTCCATTGAAGTGTCGCCGGTGTACATGAACAAGGAATACCACGAACGCATTCAGGCGCACATTGCAGGAATCCAAAAAGCCGCGAGCGGCATGAACGCCGATCACGTGCTGATCAACACCAGCGATCCGCTCGACAAAGCACTGCACAGTTACCTGACCTTCCGGGAGAAACGCGGATGAGCCTGATTGCCCCGCTCTTTCTACTCGGCCTGCTTGGCATCGCCTTGCCCTGGTGGCTGCATCGCCTCGAAACGCAAACGACTGAGCGCGAAAAATTCAGCACCACCCGCTTTCTTGAAGCCTCGAAGAAACGCATCCATGTACAGCGCAAACTGCGCTTCCTGCTGTTGATGGCTTTGCGCATGGCATTCCTTGCGCTGCTGGCCTTTGCGTTTGCGCGCCCCATTTTCCTGAAAGATCCGGAAGCTGCGATCACGGCTGACACGACCCACCACGTTATTGTCATGGACACGTCATTCTCGATGCATCAGGTTGGCAAGTTTGATACTGCCCGCGCCCAAGCTGAGACGCTTGTTGCCGGTATGGGCAGCGAGGACATTGCGAGTTTGTACACCGCCAGCACCGGTGTCAGAGCGATCGTCGAACCCACTGCCGATCCTGCCGTGCTCGATCAGGCGCTCGCCACGCTGGCTACGGACAATGGCAGGCTCGACCTCGGCGCGATGATTTCCTCATTGAATGGTTTGGTCGAAGCCAGCAGCGCCAACTTTGTGCTGCACTTGATTGGCGACTTCCAGCAGACCGGCCAGGCCGTGCGTTTTGCCGACATGATTCCCGATGTCATCAACGGCCGCCCGGTAGCGCTCGACATCCAGCAGGTGGAACCTGTCCCCGCCACCAACTGGACTCTGGATTCGGTTGTAGTCGAAAACCGTAACACCGTGATTGCCAGCGTGCGCGCCTTCGGGGTTGAAGCGCCCGGCGAAAAACAAATCAGCCTCGCCATCAATGGCGTCGCACAACAACAGCAGAGCCTTACCATCGCTATGAACGGTGCGTATCTTGTTCAGTTCGACAATGTCGTGTTCGATGAAGGCGACAACAAAGTGGATATCGCGCTGACTCCAGCCGACACCTTGCCAGAAGACGACACCCGCTACACCGTGTTCGACAATTCACCCCCTGCCCCCGTATTACTGCTTACCGACGATCCCACATCGCTCGGCGTCACCTACCTGCGCGCCGCGCTCGAAACTGCACCGCGCGGATACGTGGTGGAAGTCACCAACATTGAAGACTTCGACATGCGCGTGATGCAGCGCTACCCCTGGCTGATCATTGAAGACATCGGCATTGTGACCACCGGCCTCGAAGCCAGCCTGCGCGACTATATCAATGGTGGTGGCGCGGTGTTCGCTGCCAGCGGTCCGCGCACTGGCGCGCTGGATACCATGCCGCTGCTCGGCACCGCTATCAGCGCGGCCGTTATCGACCCGCGCGCCACTCCGCCACAGATCACCCGCATCGACACAACGCATCCGGTGTTGAGCGATAGTTCCGGTTGGTCCAGCGTCAATGCCCGCACCTTGAGCCTTGAAGCCGCCGCCGACGATCAAGTGCTGATTGCGCAGGGGCCGAACAACCCGGTTCTGATTGAACGCCGCATTGGCGCCGGACGTCTCATGTTGCTGACCACCAGTGTTGACAACTCAGCATCCGACCTGCCGGTGAAACCCGTCTTCGTCAGTTTCATCGCCAAAGCTGCGCAGTACCTATCCAATGAAAAGTTGCTGGTGAAGGAACAAGTAGCTGATTCTTTTCTGCAGTTGGCACAAACCGGGGGCGCCTCCGGTCAGGTGATTGATCCGGACGGCGAAAGCCTGCTGACACTGCAGGCCACCACCGTGGCGCAGGATGTGCAGCTGAATAAAAGGGGCTACTATCAGGTCTTTACTCCGGGAGGAGAGGTGCTGGTCGCCGTGAATCCCGATATTCGGGAATCTGACCCCGCCCCCATGCCGCCGGCCACGCTGCAGAACTGGCAGAACGTGGTTGCCGGCACCGCTGCTGTAGACAACAGTGCACTGACTACCATTACCCAAGGTGCAGATGACAATCAGGAAGAAGTCGAAATCTGGCGCTTCTTTTTGGTACTGCTAGGACTGATGGTGCTTGCCGAGTCACTGCTGGGCAACCGCTACCTGAATATCAAGACAGGGTCTTTCTGATGAACGCATCCCGCAAGCTTGACCAATATCTCGATTCCTTCCGCGCGCGCCTGCGCAAGCTGACCTTGCTGCAAGGCGCGGCCGCAACGGCGCTTGTGCTGCTGGTGCTGTCTGTCATTGGCGCGTGGTTTTCCGCCGACAGCGGTTTTGCCAGCAACACCACCAACGTGTTCCGCATCATTCTGATTCTTGGCCTCGCGGCCGTTGTCGTGCGCTTCTTGGTCGACCCCCTGCAGAAACTCAAACAAGGCATCAGCGCCCAGGTGGAAAAACGCACGCCCGGCTTTGACGGCCGTATTGAAACCTACGCGCAGATGAAGCAAAGCAACAACCCCTTCACCGACCTGTTGGCCGAAGACGCGTTGAAGATCAGCGCCACGCACCAGGTAGAGCGGCAAGTACGCAACAAAGAACTGCAGATTGCCGGCGGTGTCTTGGCCGCAGCCGTGCTCGTGTTTCTATATTTGCTGGTCGCGGGGCCAAACCTGCTGAACTACAGCATGCGCAACTTGCTGGCAGGCTGGGCTTTCAATGACCTGCTGCCGCCGCAGTCCATCGCCGTTACCCCCGGCGACGAAAGCGTCCGCCGCGGTGCCAACGTGCGTGTTACTGCCGTGATGGACGGCTTCAATCCCGATGAAGCAACTATTTATATCACCAATGCCGACGGCAACACTCAGGAAGTCGACATGGTGGAAAGTCCACTCGGCTTTGAGTTCACCTTTTTCTCCCTGCAGCAGAACATGAGCTACTACGTTGCCGCTACCGGCCTGCGCAGTCCCGAGTTCGACATCAGTGTGCTTGACGTGCCCGGCATCGAAAGCCTGTCGCTGACCTACAACTATCCTGAGTGGACTGAACGCGATCCGGAAACCTTTGACCAGGGCGATGTACGCGCGCTGCCCGAAACCCGCGTGGCACTGACTGTTACCACTACCGCTCCGCTGCCCGAAGGCGAACTTGTGCTGAACAGCACGGGCCAAACGCTGGCGCTAAACGGTAACCAGGCCTCGTCCGAATTCACGGTGATAGAAGAAGGCGAGTACTACATCGCCGCCATCGTTGGCGGCGAGCACGTGCGCATCAGCGACGATTATTTCATTCGCCTGACTGAAGACGGCAAGCCGGAACTCAAAATCGTCAAGCCCGGCGGCGACTACAACGCCAGCAACATCGAAGAAGTGGAACTGAAACTTGATGCCAGCGACGATTACGGCATTGCCTCCCTCGCCTTGAAATATTCGGTTAACGGCAGTGAGTTCCAGGCTATCGACCTGACACAGGAGAACTCGCGCACGATCAACGCCACACATTTATTCATGCTGGAAGATATGCGCACGGAAGCCACCCGCGCAGTCATCGCGAACGTTGGCCAGTTCAATGTGGTGCTTGATGAAGACGCTGCAACATCGTCTGCCGCGGCAGGTTCAGACCCGGTTGAACCAGCCGCTGAGCCGGCAGTCGAACAAATCCAGCTGCAACCCGGCGACTTAATCTCGTACTACGCCGAAGCCAGCGATCGCGGCCAGACCGTGCGCACCGACATGTTCTTCATCCAGATCCAGCCCTACAACCGCCGCTATTCCCAGTCGCAACTTTCTGGTGGCGGCGGGGGTGGCGGTGGCGGTCAGCAGCAAGACGAGATTTCGCAGCGTCAGCGCCAAATTATTGTGTCTACCTGGAACCTGATTCGCGAGCAGGCCGAAGGTGAAAACACCGGGCAGGTCGACATCAATTCCAAACTCTTGTCGGAACTGCAGATCACCCTCGCCGAACAGGCGGCAACACTGGCCGAACGCACGCGCGCCCGTCAGCTCGATGGCGATGAACAGATCGACGAATTCGTTAACAACATGGAGCAGGCGGTGCAGCACATGCATCCTGCTTCCGAGCAGTTGGCCGAAGTGAATCTGGACGAGGCGATTCAGCCGGCGCAGGAAGCCCTGCAATATTTGCTGCGCGCCGAGTCCGTGTTCAACGACATCACGATTCAACAACAGCAAGGGGGTGGTGGCGGTGGTGGTGGTGGACGCGCCAGTCAGGATCTTGCCGAAATGTACGAACTGGAAATGGATCTGGAGCTGAACCAATACGAAACCGGCAACCAGGCCAGCCAACAGTCGCAGCAGCAAGAGGCTGAAGACATCATGCAGAAGCTTGATGAACTTGCGAAACGTCAGGAACAGCTCGCCAACAATCTGCGCAACCAACAGCAACTGACCGACGCGCAGCGCTGGCAGCAAGACATGCTGCGCCGCGAAGCCGAAGAGTTGCAGGAAGAGCTCGAACAATTGCAGCGGCAGCAGGCAAGTCAACAGCAAGGTCAGCAACAAGGACAGCAACAGGCCAGCAACCAGCCTGGGCAGCAGGGCCAGCAGGGCCAACAAGGTTCGCAGGGCCAAGCAGGAGGACAGCCCGGCGAGCCCGGTCAACAAGCCGGCGAAAATGGCGAACAGAGCGGCGACCAAGCCGGTGAGCAGATCGCGCAGAGCGAATTGCAGCGCCGCATGGAAAGCGCGATTCGCGCCATGAATCAGGCCAGCGAAGGTTTGAATGGCAACTCGACTCCCGAGGAAATGCAGCGGGCTGCCGAAGAAGCGCAGCGTCAGCTGGAAGAAGCCCGTGACCAAGTCGCGCAGGAACAATTGGCCGGCATGCAGCAAAGCTTCACCAACATGGCCGCGCAGAGCGAAGATATGCTGCAAGCGCAACAACGCATGGAAGAGCAGTTGCAAGCTGCGATGGAAACTGCCGTCAAGGAACGCGAAAGCGGCGCAGACCCGAACAGCCGCGGCATGTCACTGCAGGAAGAAATGGATCTGGCCGAAGCCAAACGCCAACTGGCCACGCAGTTGCAACAACTGCAGCAGGCCATGATGAACGCACAGCAGAACTTCGGCGAGCAAGTGCCCGATGCCGCCACCGACGAATTGCAGCGCGCCAGCAGCGGCATTGCTGAAAGCGAACTGGAGCAGGCTATCTCCGATGCCGCACTCTATATAGATGCAGGATACGGCCTCTACATTGCCGGCAATGAAAGCGCTGTGACTGCCGGCATGCGCGATCTGCAACAACGGCTCGAAAGCGCGCAGGAGATGGTAGAAGAAGCCAATGCTCCCGGCGATAGCGAACTCGACCGCGCACGGCGAACCGCACAAGATCTGCGCGCCCAATTGGAGCAACTGGCACAAGGCGGCCAGCCGGGTGAAGGGCAGCAAGGCCAAAATGGTGAGCCCAGTGACCAACCCGGACAGCCGGGGCAACAAGGCCAGCAAGGACAAGGTCAACAAGGTGGCGGCCAGCAAGGCGGGCAACGCAATGTTGGTGGCATTGGCGACCGCTTCGGGTTTGGCGGACCGCGTGATTTGGGCGGTGTCTGGAACGGCACCGACAATTTCTTCGACGGCCCCATCAACCTGCCCGATGATTTCTACGACGATGTCGGCAACCTGACCCAGCTTGCCCGCGATGTGGCCACTGATAGCGACATGACGCCGGAAGAATTGGCTGAGCTCTACGAATTAATCCGCGAACTGGAATTCCAGCAGACCAACCGGAACGGAAGCATTCTGGCCCAGGAATACGGCGAAATGCTTGCGCTGATCGAACAACTCGAAGTCGGCCTTACCACCGGGAGCGACAGCAACAAACCAAGCAACGTCCGCACTGCCACCAGCGACGAAGTCCCCGAAGAATTCCAGGACTCCGTTGCCGAGTACTTCCGTAAACTGAGCAGGGAATGAACGACAGCGCCATCCTCCCCTAATAGCGCCAAGCCCTCTCAATACTGCACCTGGCATCAGGGTTGAATTGTATGGAAATTACAGGAGGATGGGGAAATCTCCTGGCAGCCATCAAGTTCTATAATCTTCCAGCGTCAGTATAAACATGAATATCGCGCCTCCATTAACCAACGACTGGCAACTCTCAAATTTTACGAAGACATTGCCATTACTTCTGCTGTCTATCGCTGGCGCTATTTTTTTCCAGGCGCCTGTATTTGCTGCCAGTAACGAAGCCGAAACCCGTCTCGACGTTACGGGCGATGAAGACGGAGGGACGCGCATCCTGATTGAGCGAGAGGTCACTATGCCGATACAGGTAACCATTCAGCCAAAGACGGTGCAGTGCCAGGCGACGATCGGTCTGTCGTATGTGCAAAAGAACCTGGTTGCCGATGTGGATGGCACAATCGATAATGAGCAATGCGCCGCCTCTTCCGGCGAATACACCCTCACAGTCAGTACCAGGGACGAAAGCGGCGAGATCAAGACGCAGGAATTCAGTGAAACTTGGCAGCGCAGCGACGCTCAAACCGTAAACTTCACGGCTAAATATCCCATTGCTGAAAACGTCGATCTGATCAGGGTTCGCACCCGGCGTGTCACTTGCGTTTGTACTGAAATCCCGGAGCCCTGAGCCATGCAAGCCAAATCCAACCTTGTTCTCATCGGCATGCCGGGTTCCGGCAAGAGCACCGTAGGCGTGATTCTCGCCAAGCGCAGTTCCCATGATTTCATCGACACTGATGTGCTGATCCAGTCTGTGGAGCACCGCTCACTGCAGACGATTATGGACAGCGAAGGCTACCTGAAGCTGCGCGAGATAGAGGCGCGTGTGCTGCAGACCTTGCGTGTGGAGAATCACATCATCTCCACGGGCGGCAGTGCGGTGTACAGCGATGCGGCGATGCGGCATTTGAAACAGAACGGCACCATGATTTATCTGGACGTAACACTCGCCACGTTGTGCAAGCGCATAACCGACTACGAAACCCGCGGCATTGCGAAGCGGCCGGACCAGAGTTTCGATGATTTGTTTCAGGAGCGCGCGCGCTTGTACCGGCAATATGCCGATCTCGTTATTACGGGGGATGGGATTAC
>CAMDML010000041.1 GCA_945902215.1 Klebsiella pneumoniae
TCAGGGTGGCGATACCGAAGAATACGAACGTGCCCTGCCATTGATACTGTTCGATGAGCCTCGGCGCATAGCGGGCAGCGATGAGACCGCCGGCCGGTGTGCCCACCGAAATCGTCGTGACTGCCACCGAGCGCCAGCGTTCCGGCAGCCATTCGCCGGCCAACGCAATCGCGTTGGAATACGCTGAGCCGAAGCCCAGGCCGCCAAGCAAGCGCCAGATCGCCATTTGCGTCACGTTGTCCGAGGTGCTTGCCGCGATCGTGCCCAGCGAGAAGATGGCTGCCGCCAGTGCCAGCGACCAGGGTCGGCCGATGCGGTCACCCAGCCAGCCGCCCGACCAAGAGCCGAGACCAAAGCCCACCAGGGTCAAGCCCGTGGCCCAGCCCATGGCGGCGCGTGTGGCGCCCAGATCCTCGAGCATAACCGGGATGGCGATGCCGAGCAGTTGCGCGTCCACGCCATCGGCAACCAGCACGATCATACAGATGGCGAAAGTCAGCACCGAAAACAGGCGCAGAGGCGATCGCGACAGGATTTCACTAAAGCTGGCAGACATGAGAATTCCTTCTTGTTGTGGTTATTGTTGGAAAGGGTCTAAGGCGGATCATAGCAGCGAACGCGGAATAAATAATGTATGGTGGCTTTTTTTCTTGTATTTCGAGGAACCTGGCATGCGTATCACACTTGCCTCAATCGTTGTTGGTCTCTTGCTGGCAGGCCATGCGTCAGCGCAAGCGGAATCCGCATCTCTGTTGCCGTCTGATGTACACCCGGAATCACTCACACGCTTACCCCCGCTCACCCGTAACGACCTCGATGCCGAAGGTAAAGCCGTTTACGACAACATCGTCGGCGATGGCCCGCCGCCGAAAACGGGTCCTGTCGCAATCTCGCTCTATAGCCCCAGAATCGCGCAAGTATTCGCTGATCTTAACGGTTACTTGCGATACAACGGTGTCTTGAGCCCACGCCATACCGAGGTTGCCATCGTCGTTGCCACCTGGGAGATTGCCCAGCAGTATGAGTACTCCTCGCATGAACCCGCCGCACTGGAATACGGCGCCCCCCAAGCCGTCATCGACACCATTAAGTTCGACCGTGAGCCGGTGGGTTTACCCCCTGAGGAAACGGTCATCATCAAACTCGGCCGCGCCATCATGCGCGACCACAAGGTTGATTCGGCGCTGTACCTTGAGGCCGAGAAACTCTTCGGCCGCCGCGGCATCGTTGAGCTGGTAACCGTCATGGGCGACTACGTCATGGTCGGCATGGTAATGACAGCCATCGACCAGCAATTGCCAGCAGATCGGCCGGCGCGGCTGCCACCACGCTAGGGTGAAGCTGTGCAGTTTATTAATTTCTAAGGGTTAAATTGTTGTGCAGTTGACAGATCAGCAAGAAATTGCAGCCACCGTGCAGTGGCTCGAGCGCGCAGTCATTGGCCTGAACCTGTGCCCGTTTGCGAAGGCAGTGTATATAAAGAACCAGATACGCTTTGTGGTCAGTGCTGCAACCGATCCCGAGGCACTACGCGAAGACCTTGTCCGCGAGCTCGGCTTGCTGGTGCAAACTCCGGCAACGGAAATTGCGACGACACTGCTGATTCATCCCCGCGTGCTCACCGATTTTCTGGACTACAACGACTTCCTTGATGTGGCCGATGCGACCTTGGCAGAACTCGATCTGACAGATGACTTCCAGATTGCGAGCTTTCATCCCTGTTATCAATTTGCCGGCACCCAGCCGGATGCCATCGAAAATTACACCAACCGTTCGCCCTATCCCATGCTGCATCTATTGCGCGAAGCGAGCGTGACAGAGGCGCTTGCTGCGTTCCCTGATGCAGCAAGGATATTCGCCGGAAACATTGCAACGCTGCACCGCCTGGGCCACGAAGGCTGGAAAAAGCTGGAACTGCCCTGCTGACTCTGACACTTCCCCATTATTTCTCTCAATCAACACGATAGTTTATATCGATCAAACATCCCTCTATTTAAGGTTTAGCATGTTGTAGCTTTACAACAGTTGTAACCCAAGAGGAATATTCCAATGCGTAAACTCACAACTCCTGCGCTTGCTGCGCTGGCGGCAGGAATGTCAGCGCTGCTGCTGACAGGCTCTGCTTTTGCCCAAGAAGAACCAAGGCCCAACCAATTCTGGTGGCCCGAACAATTGAACCTCAATCCCCTCCGTCAACATTCTGCCGAGTCCAACCCGCTGGGTGCAGACTTCAACTATGCCGAGGAATTTGCCAGTCTCGATCTTGCTGCAATCAAAGGCGAAATCGAAGCCTTGATGACAACCTCGCAAGATTGGTGGCCCGCTGACTATGGTCACTATGGTCCGTTTTTCATTCGCATGGCATGGCACAGTGCAGGCACGTACCGCGTTGAGGACGGCCGTGGTGGCGCTGCCGGCGGCCAACAGCGCTTCGAACCGCTCAACAGCTGGCCGGATAATGCCAACCTCGACAAGGCACGGCGCTTGCTGTGGCCGATCAAGCAGAAATACGGCAACAAGATTTCATGGGCCGATTTGATGGTGCTGACAGGCAACGTGGCGCTGGAATCGATGGGCTTCTCCACTTTCGGTTTTGCCGGTGGGCGTGCGGACGATTGGGAGCCAGACCTGGTGTACTGGGGACCCGAAGCCGAGTTTATGGGCGATGAGCGCTACAGCGGTGACAGGCAATTGGCGAAGCCCTTGGCCGCAGTCCAGATGGGCCTGATCTATGTGAATCCAGAAGGTCCGAACGGCAATTCCGATCCGCTTGCAGCAGCGCGGGATATTCGCGAGACTTTTGCGCGCATGGCAATGAACGATGAAGAAACGGTTGCCTTGATTGCGGGTGGTCATACTTTTGGCAAGGCGCATGGTGCCGCTGCTCCTGCCGGCTGCGTAGGCCCCGAGCCAGCCGCCGCCGGTATTGAAGAGCAAGGCATGGGTTGGACCAATGAGTGCGGCTCCGGCAAGGGGGCTGACACAATCACCAGTGGTCTTGAAGGCGCGTGGACCGTCAATCCCACGGCCTGGACCCACAACTACCTGCAAAATCTTTACGGTTACGAGTGGGTACAAACCAAGAGCCCGGCCGGTGCTACACAGTGGATTCCTGCTGATGGCGCTGGCGCCAACCTGGTGCCCGATGCACACGATGATTCTGTGCGCCATGCCCCGATCATGTTCACCACAGACCTGGCGCTGCGCATGGATCCGGCTTATCGCGAGATCACCTCGCGTTGGCTTGAAAACCCCGCGGAGTTTGCGGATGCCTTTGCCAGAGCCTGGTTCAAATTGACCCACCGCGACATGGGTCCGCGTAGCCGTTATCTCGGCGCTGAAGTACCTGCTGAGGCGCTGATCTGGCAGGACCCGGTCCCTGCCGTTGATCATCCATTGATTGATGCAAACGACATTGCTGAACTGAAGTCTGTAATTCTTGCCTCAAGCCTGAGCGTACCAGAACTGGTCAGAACCGCATGGGCAGCGGCTGCTTCTTTCCGTGGCACCGACCTTCGCGGCGGCGCCAACGGTGCACGTATCCGCCTTGCCCCGCAGAAAGATTGGGCAGCCAACAATCCAGCTGAGCTTGCGCAAGTACTGGCGAGACTTGAAACCATTCAGCAAGACTTCAATGGCGCTCAAACCGGCGGCAAAAAGGTTTCGCTCGCTGATCTGATCGTGCTGGGTGGTGTTGCTGCCATCGAGCAGGCGGCACAGGATGCTGGTCACAGCATAACAGTGCCGTTCACTCCGGGTCGCACCGATGCCACGCAAGAGCAGACCGATGCAAGTTCGTTTGCAGTGCTCGAACCGAAAGCAGACGGCTTCCGCAATTATTTCGGTGATGACAACCGCAGATCACCGACAGCCATGTTGGTCGAACGCGCTAACTTGCTAACGCTCAATGTTCCGGAAATGACGGTACTGGTGGGGGGGCTGCGAGCACTGGATGCCAATGCAGAAGCTTCTGATCATGGTGTGTTCACCGCCCAGCCCGGCACCTTGAGCAACGATTTCTTCGTGAACCTGCTCGATATGTCTACCCAATGGACAGTGTCAGCCTCGGATGAGGGCATTTACGAAGGTCGTGAGCGTACGTCTGGTGAGCTGAAGTGGACGGCGACGCCTGTAGACCTGGCCTTTGGTTCCAGTGCAGAGCTGCGCTCCATTGCTGAAGTCTATGCAAATGCAGATGGCGAAGCGCAATTCGTGCAGGACTTTGTTGCTGCCTGGACCAAGGTGATGAACCTGGACCGCTTCGATTTTTGATGGTTTGAAAAACGAACGGCGGCATCCAAAATGCCGCCGTTCAATACTAATCAGATCAGAACCCATTTCTGCTTGCAAATTTCTGCCCACTAATTTCTGCCAACCTGTCCCTACCCTCTCACATAGGTATTGAACCAAGCGATGGTGCGCGACCACGCCTCGGTTGCTGCGGCTTCGTCGTAACGTTCGGGCGTGGCGTCGTTGAAAAAGCCGTGCATGGCATTGGGATACAGATGTCCCTCGTGCGCGATATTCGCAGCCTTGAGCGCTTCTTCGTAGGCTGGCCACGCTTCAACCAGACGCGTGTCGAGCGCTCCGTGCTGCACGAGGATTGCCGCCTTGATGTTCGCCACGTCCGCTGCGGGTACAGCACCGCCGTAAAATGGTACTGCTGCCGCCAGATCCGCACCGAGGCGCACAGCCAACTGGTTTGAGACACTACCACCGTAGCAAAAACCCGTCACGCCGATCTTGCCGGTGCAGTCTGCCCGCGCTTTGAGCCACTGCGCGCTGGCCACGATGTCTTCGAACTTCTTGGCGTTGTCGATTTGGCCAAACAACTGCCCGCCCTGGTAATCATCACCCGGATAACCACCCACGGAGGTGAGCACGTCCGGTGCGAATGCCATGAAGTTGGCGAGCGCGAACCGGCGGGCAACGTCTTCAGTGTGGGGATTGAGCCCGCGATTCTCATGAACAACAATAATGCCCGGCAGCTGAGCCGGCATTTCTGTGCGGGTGTCGGCGCTGAAAGGGCGCACCAGGTAGCCTTTGACGTAACCGTTACCTTGTGGCGATGGCAGCGTAACGTAACTGGCCGTAATGCGTTCGTCGGTGCGCGCCACTTGTTGCCCCATGGCATAGTCCGGCATCAAGGCCTCGACAATGGCACCAGCAGTGAGGCCGTAAAGCGCAAACTGTTGCACGCCGCTCAGGAAAGAACGGCGACTGATCTCACCGTGAATGTACTGGTTGTAAAGTTCGATTGCTGCGGCCGGAACTGTGCGGCGTTCTTTTGTTGACATGGTAGTCTCCAGTGTTTTTTAGTTCTAGGGATTAGCGTAGACCAGCATTTCCTTGCCGTCGGCAAATATCACCCTTTCAAGGCGAATGATCTGCGAGCCGTCGAGGAACTGGTAGCCGATGCCGGTAATCACATCGCCTGGCTTGAGGGTCTCTTTGCTCCAGCCCTTCGCTTCCATGCGGTTAATGGCGGGACCGCCGACACGCCACTCTTCCGTCGTGCCATCGTCGCGCAACACATCGAGGCTAATCATCGGGTGCGGGCTCGACCAGTCAAATTCGGTAACAGTGCCCTGTACCGTAACCAAGGTTGCCTGGTTTACCGGCCACCTGTGATGCGCCAATACAAGGGGGGCGCAAAGGAAAGCGACCACGAGCGCGAGGACCTGCAGTTTCTTGATCAAGGAGCACCTCCGGAGATGGCCATCACACAGCTTTTTTCCCCGCGGTATCCTATCCACAAACTGGTGTTAGAGTCGAATGGCACTGGTAATTTGGCGCGTCCCCAATTATTTTCTCCCATTGTGCAATGTTACAACTTAAGTTATAACGCGATCAAACCAAGGTAACTCTAGGGGAGCAGGACATGAACACAACCATACGCAAAATTGGTAATTCTGAAGGAATCATCATTCCCAAGGACGTACTCGAAAGCCTGGGTTTGCGCGCCGGCGACAGCGTTGTGCTTGTGGCAGATCAAGGGGAAATTCGTCTGCGCCCGCTTGCCAACGCCGAGCAAGACTTCGAAGGGCGCATGAAAGTGGCACGTGAGCGCATGAAGAAATACCAAGTGGCGCTGCGCGAACTCGCCAAATGATCATCCTGCACGACCGGGCCTTCATCGAAGCCATCCATGCGGAACAGTTGCGCCAGCATAGTGGCGCGCCGGGGCTGCACGATGAAGGCTTGCTGGAATCCGCTTTGAGCCGTCCGCTCCAGAAAATGAATTACGCCAACGCAGAACAATTTGAGATAGCGGCTGCCTATCTGTTCGGCTTGGTGAAGAATCATCCCTTCATCGACGGCAACAAGCGCACCGCGTTTCTCGCCGCCGACGTGTTCCTGGCCCTGAATGGCCGGAGCACAGAGGCCACCCAGGAAGAGATCATTGCTTTCGTGCTAGGCGTTGCCGCCAGCGAAATCGACGAAGCCGGCGCAACGCAGTTCTTCAGGGACTATGCCGTTGCAATAAATACGTGATATTTAAACAACAAGCATCAGAGGAAACGCAATATGTTGAGAACCATCATCTTCACTGCCGGCATCGCATTTTGCAGCTTGGCATCAAGTGTGACTTTCGCACAAGGTTGCGACCGTGCCTGCCTGGCTGACCTCATGACCCAATATGTCGACGCGGTTGTCGCGCACGACCATACACGCTTGCCGCTTGCCGATGTCGTCAAATTCACCGCTGATGGCCAGAACGGCGTGCTTGGTGAAGGACTGTGGCAGTCCGTGACGGGCGCGCAGGGTTTTCGTCAGGACTATCTGGATCTGAAACAGCAGGTGGCTGCCGCGCATGTGGTGTTTGCTGAAGGTGAAAACCAGATTCTGCTATCGGTGCTGCTGCACATCGATGGTGACCAAAAAATCAATGGCATCGAAACGCTCATTCAACGCACCACGCCAACCTCGCGTTTTCAACCGCGCGAGTTGGGTGGACCCATTCGCGGCATGAATGATCCGGTTCCCGCAGGCGAGCAAATGTCGCGTGCGAACATGGTTAGCATCGCCCTCACCTACCCCGAGGGTTTGCGCATCGGCAACTTCACTGACGGCGCAACGCCCTTCGCGGCCAATGCTTACCGGGTGGAGAACGGCGTGATTACCGCCGACGGTTCCCAAATGTACGGACAGAACATCATCATGCATCCTGGCATCGTCGCCAGCGTGGCGGCGGTGGATGAGGAAAATGGCACGGTGCTGCTGTGGATGAATTTTGGTCACACAGGTGATTCCTACGGCGTGGGCAATGCGCTGGTGACCTACGAGGCCTTCAAGGTCTGGGGCAACCAGATTCATTCGATCAACGCCTTCTTCACAGGCTTGCCGATTTCGCGCTCCAGATTCTGGCCCTCATCGGATCCGGTGAACCGCTAACCTGCTTAATTTGAGTGATTATGAAAGGGGTCAGAGTAGTTTGATTCATCCATTTCACGCGCATGTCGCACTTCTCCAATTTTTTCTGGGCCGTCGCGATGCATGTATCGATTACATCGAACGGCTCTTGAACTGCCAGAAAGAAGCCATCGACTATCAGCAAGACCTTCCTCTGCTGTCGCGCCAGTTGCATGAATGCTTCTTCGGGCTCAGCGGCCTTACCCGCGAGCAGGCAAACCTTCGCGATCAACTGGAACAGGCGCATTGGGCCAGCGGGTTCAAGCCGCGCGCCGAACCTGGCAACGCCTTGGTTGATCCAGCAGAGCAGATGCTGCGCGGCTTCCACATGTGGCGGCAAACGCGTTGGCCGGGCACCAAGGGGCGTGTCAGCTACGCCCATACCCTGTTCAATTTATACCTGATACGGCGACTTGCACTGCTGTGTATGCGGCTGTGGGATGTGGATACAAATGCGGGCGGCGTCTCCGCTCGGCTCGCGCAGTTACAAGCAGTGCTCGACCAGTTGTGGCACAGCTCCCCGGCTGACCAGCCAAGACTCGTGCGCGATGTGCGCTGGTTGTTCCCGGTGGCCATGAGTCCCACAACTGATTCACTGGCAGGTTATTTTGAAAGCACGGAACGGATTGCGGCAACCTTTACCACAGCAGATTACTTCGAAACCCAAAAAGCCTGGGTGCAAACGGGCGCCGGGCACTTGCGTTCACAGCTGCGCGATCTTGCCAAACGCAGGAATGTGCCGCTCGATGACCACAGCTTGGTGCTGCTCACGCGCGTGTCCAATGCACTTGACGTAGCGTTGCTGGTGCAAGGGTTGGTGCCGCTGCTCCAAGCCTATGAACTTGCGCGCCAGAGCGGTGACGAGCGCAAGCGACTTGATTTGGCCTCCGCCATTTGTCAGGGCATTTCACCGGATCCGGAATTGTTCGTGAATCGCCTTGACCTGCTGGGGCCCTACAGCATGATCGAGCTGCTGTTCATCACAGCGGGCGCTAATGGTAATGCGGACTATACCGCCATGGGGCGCCGCCACCTTGCCTTGGTCGAGCAATACACAGCGCTGATCAGTCGCCTGGCCCAACCTTTGTATGCGGATTGCCAGCACAACAATACTGTAGAGGCTGCCTATTCTCCTTACGGTGCCCTGTACGGATTTGCGTCCAATCTCATCGAGCTCATGGCTTTCAAAACGTTGCAGCGCGACACCGTAACGCACTTTAGTCTGGAAGATGTTTTTACCAGCGGAGCACAAGCCAAGCTCGCCTGGGTGAACGCCTGGCGCAACTTGCCGCACATCAAACCGGAAGTGATCAAGCAGTTCGAATATCCACAGCAGTTTGCCGCCGATATCAGCGCGCGCATCGAACAAGCGCTGTACCGACGCGTTGCCGAACCCAAAGCTGTGCCAAGCGGCCGTCTGTATATTTATCCGGATGAGACTCTGCCGGAAGCAACCCTCCAAGCCTTTGCAACGCTGGCGCAGATTCCGGATCTTCCGTTGCCGTACATCGTGGCGTCAGACCCGCAGCTCGTCGCGGCGCACAAGGCTGAAGCCAAAAACCAGGAAGACCTGCTGCACTGCCGCATGGAGGGAGAGTTCGTCATCAGTTACCAGACCTCAGGCGGATGGGTGGCCATTACCAAGGACATGCTGACTGAGGTCCTGGGCGCGGGGCGCGATGCGAAAATTGCCCTGCCCCGTGCCGCCGGCGCAGTGCTGACGTTGATGTGCCCCAATCTGGTGGTTTTGGCGGAATATGCTTCCCGTCCATAATCTTTGCGAATAAGTAAAAATAGCGAAAACTTTTTCGATTTTCGGACTTCTACCCCCAAGCTCTTTATAATTTCTACCGCCATTCCACCCCCCCCCTATAGATAGAAGGAAATTCCATGTCCACATCACACAATCTGCTGCGCGCCGCCGTTGCCAGCGCAACCCTCGCCTGTCTGGCGCTACCGGCACAGGCCCACCACGGTTTTGGCCTGTTCCAGTTGGATATCAAGAAAGAGTGGTCCGGCACCCTCACCAAGATGAACCTGATCAACCCCCACTCCTACATGGAGCTCGATGTCACCCAAGCCGATGGTTCAATTCAGCACATGCGCTGCGAAATGCGCGCTGCCACGCTGATCCGGCGTGCGGGTTGGTCCGTCGACATGTTCAAGGTGGGCGCACATGTGGCGATCAAGGGTAACCCGCACCGTGATGATCCCGGCGCTTGCTACATTGAAAGTTTCTCCATCGACGGCTCTGCGGAAATGAATCGCAACGCCCAGTTCTCGACGAACACGCCCGTTGATAGCTCGAATCGTCCCGCGCGTCTGGCTGATGGCCAGCTCAACATCAGCGGCGACTGGGCCGTGGAACAATTGGTACTGACCGTTGGCCCGAGTGGCGGCAACGGCTCGATGATACCCAAGAGCCGGATTGAAGATTTCCGCAGCGGCAAAGCCACCATTGAAGAGATTCAGGCCAGCCAGCCACCACGCCCGATGGTTACTTACACGGCAGCAGGCGATGCCGCAGCCAAGGCTTTCAACGGCCGCTCGCCGGTCGACAACCCGTGGTTTGCGTGCAAACCGACCAGCTTCATTCGTGACTGGACGGCCGACTGGCCGATCAACCAGTTCATACAGCACACGACGCTGGCAGGCGAGAAGGTCATCGATATCACCTATGGCCTCTACAACTTCAAACGCCAAATTCACGTTGGTATGACTGAGCATCCCGCCACACTCGAACCGACCTATGCCGGCCACTCCATCGGCACCTGGGAAGGCGATACGCTGGTAGTGGATACGGTTGGCTTTGCCGAAGGCGTATTGACCCCGCCAACGCGCAGCAGCGAGCAAATGCATATCGTGGAACGCTTCACGCTCGATACCGCGAAGCTGGCGCTGAAGCGTGAATACACGGTGACTGATCCGGTTTATCTGGCCGCACCTTATGCCAGCTACGATGTCATGTACTTATCGGACGTGCCCTTCGAGGCACAGGAATGCCGGGAAATGACTCCGGAATTCGCGCCGCAGCCATAACGCGGCACCTCTGCCAGCTGACCGCCATGCAAGGCGGTCAGTTTTTTGCTTCTTCCTGTACCAGCAGCTATGTTTTGACCTACATCAACGCCACTGATTCTTGGTCAGTTACCCTGTGAATGGAGGTTGGGGAATTCCACTCCGCCACCCGTTTCAGGTAATGCCTTCATATGCGCATGGTTTTGTTAGGTTGTGCTCTTCTGGTCATTTGTCTTGCGACTGACACCTTTGCCCAGAATCCCTCCCGCCGTAACGACCCGGAAGCATTCGTGCCGGGCGGCGCCTTGGGTTGTCTGAATTGCCATAACGATCCGCCTGCCAATACCATTCTGCAAACAGCTCATGGGAGCCGCGCCGATGACCGTGCCCCCTTTGCTGACCACGACTGCGAAAGCTGCCACGGTGCCAGTCCGCAACACCGGCGTGCGCCACGGCTGCCTGTAGCACTGCAATTTGATGGTGGTGTAGGTGCCTATCCTGCCGCCGATGCGGCTACCCAAAATCAGGTATGTCTTGGCTGTCACGAAAACGGCGCACGCACCCACTGGGCCGGCAGTGAGCACCAGTTTGCGGAGCTTGCCTGTACCTCTTGCCACGATATTCACGCGCGCCAGGATCCGGTTCTCAGCAAGCTGACCCAGCCTGCGGTTTGTGTCGGTTGTCACGAGGAAAAACGCGCCCAGTTGCGGCTGCGCTCACGGCATCCGCTGGCAGAAGGCTTGATGGCCTGTACCGATTGCCATAATCCGCACGGCTCCACCAGCGAACATCTCTTGGCCAAAGCCAATGTCGTCGACACTTGCACAAACTGCCACGCAGAAAAACGTGGGCCATTCCTGTGGGAGCATGAACCGGTCAGTGATTCCTGTACCAATTGTCATAACCCGCACGGCTCTTCCGTGGATCGTCTGTTGACTCTACGCGCACCCTTCTTGTGCCAGGGCTGTCATCAGGACGCCTTTCATCCGAGCACCTTGTACAGCGGCGACGACATTCCTCCCATTGGTGCCGCCCAGCAACTGCTGGGGCAGTCATGCCTGAATTGTCACTCGCAGGTACATGGTTCCAATCATCCTTCAGGTGCCAGACTGACACGCTAGGGTGCTGACTTGAAAATAATCTTCACCAGAGTTCCGTTGCTGTGCAGCATGTGCTTCTGTGCACTGGCTGGTGCCCCGCCGGTTGTGGCCCAAACTACTGTCGACATCAGCACGGTGCATGTCGGTCCTGATTCGTTTCGGCTGGGCGAGTATTCGGGGCTGCAGCGCAGTGGCAACTATTTCCGGGGCAATTTCACCACAGGCAAAAGCAGTGCCTGGAACGATACCACCGGAAAATACTGGCAGGCGCGAGGGCTTGATCTCGGCCTGGACACGCTGGGCCTGCGCTTTGATGCCGGTGCCCGTGGTCGTTATGATTTTTCACTGGCGTATCAGCAGTTGCCGCATTACCGTTTCGATGGACCAATTGTTACTCCCTTCACCGGCGCCGCTACCGCCAGACAAACCCTGCCGTCGCAATGGGTCGGCGCCACAACGACCAGCGGGTTTACGCGTCTGCACCAGAGCTTGCAGGATGTTTCAGTCAACACCAACCGGGAGCACCTGAGCACCGCCCTGTCCTACCGGCTGACCTCTACGTGGACACTGGATGGCAACTTCCAGCGGCAGCGCAAGAACGGCAGCGATACCTTGGGCGCGATGTTTGGCAACTCCGGCGGTAATGCCCGGAGCGCGTTGCTCGCTGCCCCGGTTGACTATGTTACGGACAACTTTGATGCGGGCTTGAGTTTCCGGAGCAAACTAAACTCCTTTGCAGCAACCTGGCGGGCATCACTGTTCAGCAATGCCAATACGGCACTGCAATGGCAGAACCCGTTCAACAACACGCAATGGGCGGCCGGTGCGGGATTCAGCAGTCAAGCCGCAGGCCAGTTGGCACTGGCGCCGGACAATCAGGCTTACAGTCTGGATTTTTCGGGCGTCCACAGCCTGAATGCCAGCGACCGCATCAGTGGCAGTCTCGCTTTTGGCCGCATGACCCAGGATGAAACCTTTCTGCCCTACAGCAATGTCTTCACTGCCAGGAGTCCGCTACCCGCCACCAGCCTGGATGGAAAAATTCGCACCCTGAACGGCATGGTGAATTACACAGATCGCGTGAGTGCCGCAGTCACGCTGAAGGCGCTCTACAGTGTGGATATTCGCGACAACGATACGCAGCGCCAGCTGTTTTTGCGCATCCCGGGCGACACGGCGCCGCAGGCTGCAGCACTCAGTGACCAGGCCAGAATCAATCGCCCCTACAGTCACACCAAACAGCGTTTGCTGTTACAGAGCGGCGTAAGGCTCGACAAGGGCAGGCAACTACAACTCGAATACGGGTTTGACCGCAGAGAGCGTGATCTGCTGGATGTGGATACGGCACAGGAACAAACGGCGAGCATCCGCTTGTTGTTCCCTGCGTTCGCAGCGGGAAGAGGCTCAACAGAATATACGCGCGCCCAGCGGCGCGGCTCGGGTCTGGTGCCTAATGCCGGTTTTCTCGCCGGCCACAATCCCGATTTCATCAGCACGCTTACCGGTGTTGCGTTGTACGAAAACGATCCGCTGTTGCGCCGCTTTCATATTGCCGATCGCGACCGCGACCAACTGTCCTTCAGTTTCACCGGCTCACTGCTGGCCAGGGTGGACCTGAATCTGAGCGGCAAGCTCACCCGGGACGAGTTTCCCGACAGTAGCATTGGCCTGCAGAGTTCCGCGGCCAGGCATGTAACAGCGAACCTCAGTTATGCCCCGGCCCGCAACCTTAGTGTGTATGCTTACCAGACCTACATCGGCTTTGAAAACAGTCAGTCTGGCTATAGCCGCACCGCAACCACGCCGATTCTGCCGGAAGCCGCGCGCCTGCCAGGCAATGGCTGGCAGATGCGCAGCAGGGACAGGATCAATACCAGCGGACTCGGCATGCAGTGGAACAATCGCGATGACCGTTACCGCGTGAATGCCGACCTTCTCTATTCCGACGCGGCCAGTGCGAGCATCCCGCAGAGCAGTGGCCTGGCCTATCTTGCCTTCCCGGAAGTTAGCACGCGGTTCGTCAGCTTCACATTCAATATGGAGTACAACTTCAAGGAGGGGAGAAAGGTGGGCTTGCGGTACCGCCACGATGATTATCGATCAACGGACTTTGCTCTGGACAGCGTCGTTGTAGACAGCCTCAACAATGTATTGCTGCTCGGCAATTCCAGCCCTGTTTATGCCGGTTCTATTATAGAGCTCAGGTTTACCACGGCCATGTAAGCAGCGCTGACACTCCCGGTAATCGACCATAGCTGGAGCAAAGGGGTCAGTGGAGCAAAGGGGTCAGAGAAAAAAGATTTTACTCTGACCCTGATTTACTCCCCCGAATTACTTAGAACTGCATGTCCAGGGTGATGCCCACTTCACGAGCTCTGCCCACGACAGAAAAGTCAAAGCCCCACACATTGCGGGTATCGAAACCACCATTCACGTATTGCTCATCGGCCAGGTTACTGCCCCACAAGCTGACACTCCAATCGCCAACATTGGGTGCATACACCAGGCGGGAATTAAGAATGCCATAAGCAGGCTCTGAAATGGGATTACCTTTGGCGTCAATGGAGGTGCGTTGATAAGCCGCATCGCGCACGTATTCCCCCATCCAGCCGTAATTGGCCGACATCGCAAGCGTGGCACCATTGCCGAGATTAAACGTGTAATTGGCACCCAACGCTGCGCTCTGATCTGCAGCATAGGCAAAATCCGAATTGGGTGAGATGCCATTGATACCATCAAAGGAGCCACTTTCGTTGTATTGGGTATCCAGCAAACCCAAACCAAGGGTTAACAGCAGGTTGTCGATTGGTGCATAAGACACGTCAAATTCAAAGCCTGAGGCCTGACCCAAACCATCACTGGTCGGATACGGAGTCGGCAAGGACTGGCCTGGATTGTTGGGGTCTTTGGGCAACTGCTGAACCCGCATGCCATCCCATTCCGAATCAAAGTAAGTGGCATTAAAGCGAAGCGTGCCATCCAGCCAGTCAGACTTCAGGCCTATTTCCCACGTCGTCACAATTTCAGGATCGAGCTCCACAACGCCTACGTTGGCTACTGTCTGAAAACCACCGGAGGTAAAGCCTTCGCCCCAGCTGCCATAGAGCATCACATCATCATTGTGTTGGTAGGTCAGCGCGAACTTGTTGGTCGTGATGGTGCCCAGATCGGCATTTTCGGATGTAGTCGTAATATTTCCGGCAAAAGAATCACCCACGGGTGCAACTCTGGGATCATTGGTTCTGAATGCACCTGTTGGTGCGTAATTGATGGCCCGGCCATCTTCTTCAGAAATGCGGACACCGACTGTTGCATCAATTTTTTCCGTAACCGAGACCGTGACTTCGCCAAACCAGGCGCTATCTTCAGTTTGGGTTTCAGACAATTGATCGGTGTTGAGAGCGGCGAGTGGTGAAAATGCAATCAATGCCGGATTGCCAACCACGGTGCCGTAATTGCGCACATATTGTCTTGCCACCAGATCGATTGCGGGAGGCGCAGGCCCGGTATTCGGCACAATAAAGTCCCATTGTAACCAGCGATAATTGCGGAACTTGCTTTCCTGCTCCAGCGAATAATAACCAGCCAGCCAATTAACTCGCTCATCGAAGTGGCTCCCGGAAAGATGGAACTCGTACGTTGTGTTCTTGTCCAGATTACGTAAATCATCAGTGGTAACGACAAACTCGGAACCATCAAAATCCACGACCTGGCGCCGATCCAGTTCCCAGGTGGAAAGCAACACTTCAAAGGCCAGGTTTTCATTGATGTTCCAGTTGCCGGTAAGAGTGTAGTACTCCAGATCAGTTTTTATCCCGTCGCCAAATTGGTCGGCTTTGGTTTGCCATTCACCCAGGTCGCCACCGGGAAAACCTGGCTCATGCGTTTTAGGTGTAAAGCGGTTGCCCGCCAATAGTTTGGGTGGATTGGGAAAGGTCGGATCTTTGGCGCGGGCTGCCGCCAGGAATTCCGGATTCCCTGCCAGAATATTCTGGGCCAGATACCGGGGGTGGTTGAGATTGGTGAAGCGCACGATACGTGCGTCTGAGCTGGTTTTATCCTCTACGTTGCCGGTGAAGCGCAGCGAAAAATTATCCAGTGGCTCCCACAACAAATCGGCGCGGAAAATGGTGTCATCCTGCCCACCATAACTGCGATCTACTGACACGCTGTCCAGATAACCATCATTCTGCAAACTGGCTGCAGTAAATTTTGTATGCAGGGTGTCCGTGATGGGAACATCAACCGAGACTGTCGCGTTCTGGCGCCGGAAACTGCCGGCTTCCAGATTCAGCTTGACGCCAAATTCATCTGCCGGTCTTTTGGTGGTCATGTTAATCGCACCGCCATTGGTGTTACGGCCAAATAAAGTGCCTTGGGGGCCGCGCAAAATTTCCACCTGCGCCATTTCGGTAAAATTGGTTTGCTGGAATCCAAACGGGCCTTGCCAGATGCCATCGATATAAATACCCACGCCGGGCAGACCCCGAATATAAAACGACGACTGGCCCTGTCCCAGACCGGGATTCAACACCACGTTGGGCACCATAATGCCCAGATCACCGCCATTTTCGATGCCCACTCGCACCAGATCGTCCGCCGAAAAGGCCTGGATCGACATGGGTGTTTCCTGCAGATTGGTTGACCTGCGCTGGGCAGTCACCATGATTTCATCTAATTGTGGCTCCTGTGCAAGAGCCGCATATGAAGACAAAAACAACAGAGGTGTGAGAAGGAAACCGGTAGTTTTTTTATAGAACGGAACAGGCTGACACATAGACTTCCCCTTATGTATTGGTTAAACCAAGTTATTATTTTCGGAGCGTCGGGAGTTACTTATTTACGCTTGAAAGGCCACGCCCCCGAGACATGGACTTCCAATACTTCGGTAGCCACACCGTCAGCGCCAACGGTGAAGATGAAGCCGACGCCGCAAGTGCAATCAAAGGCAGTTTGCGATTGGGCAATCAGGCGGGATTTGGCTGAACCTGTGTTACCGCCCGTATCCGAATAGCGGGGCGTGCGGGTCAGGACGATGCCGCCGTCTTCAAGGGTGATTTCGGCAGTAATCAGATTGCCCAACCACAGGCCCTGATAAGTACCGACATATTGCTGCAGGGTTGCAAGGGGAACCTGTACGGCTTCGGTATCCGCCTGCGAGATTTCACCGCTGTAGTGTTGCTGGCCGGTGGTGGATTCATTGCAGACTGTTTCCAGCATGCCGTTGTCTGGTTGGTTGACGAGATTAATGGTGGCCTGCACGGGTTCGCTGAAGGTGCCCGGATCGTCATAGGTCACATCGATTTCGATGTGGCCGAAATCGAGGCGGCGATAGCGCTCGGTGATGCGCAGACGATCCGTGTGCGGCAGGCCTTCCCGGGTCAACCAGGTCTGGGCGTTGTAGCCATTGCTTTCAATCACCAGCGTATCGCCGTCCCAATGCCCTGTGGAGTAGCCCATCCAGGTGCTTAATATGGGTTCGGCTTCGAGTTCGCGTCCGTCCATGTAAACCTGGCGGTAGGTCATGTCAGGATTAAGTATGGCAATGTAATCAGGGTGCTGAACAATGCGGCGATGGCCGCCCGTCGTGCCACCCGCTGGATACGCGCCTGGCCCGGACGGCAGACAGTGAAAACGCGGGTCATTGGTGTAGAAATTCGTTTCCTGTTCGAGCATCACATCGAGCGCCCAGCCCTGAATTTTACTGGTGTCGAACAAACTACCGCTGGCACTGGCGCCGGGACCCCACATACCTGACATGTCCACATGCCCATCGGCAGTGCGTGGCACCGGGGCCGCAAGGTCGGCCCTGCCATCAGCCGTGCGCAGGACAGTGGGTGTCACCCAGTCAAACCATTGTGCCTGCAAGGTGGTGCTGGCCAGCAACAAGATCCCGGCAGTGAATTGTAATTTCATGCATCGCCCCTTTTAATTATGTTTCTTGTGTTGGTGTACGTGGTTGCCTGTCTCAGCGTACTATCTATCTGCACAAAGTACTATCTATCTACTCGGCGTACTCTAGTGCACGCCCTATACATCAAAAACTGTCATTTTCTGGAGACATGTTATGCGTAAGATCTTGCCGCTCGTTGCCGGTCTGGCAGGCCTGTTCGCTTCTATTAATGCCAATTCACACCATTCATTCTCGGCAGAGTTTGACGTCGGCAAGCCTGTGACCCTGGCAGGAACCGTTACGGAGTTCGAGTGGACCAACCCCCATGCCTGGCTGCACATGGAAGTCGCGGATGCACAAGGCGGCGTGCAACTCTGGGCAGTGGAGCTGCTGGGTGTGAATTCGCTGGCGCGCAATGGCATGACACCCAAAACGGTGCAAGCAGGCGACAAACTCACCGTCACCGGCTTTGGCGCACGCAACGGCACCAACACCGCCAACGCCTCGTCCGTCAATCGCACAGACACTGGGGTTTCATTGTGGACTAGTGTGACCCCGGGCAACGAACGGTAACAAAATCTGTTACGAACAGCAGTTCTAGCTGCTAAGATCAGTTCGCAATTGCCCAGCAAGACGATACTTCGCCAGTTTTTTTGCAAAGGATGCGGCTGAACAGCCAGATACTTTTCAATGAATGAAGCAATCGCCCCGGCTGAAGACAACAGCCTACTTGAAAACCAAGTAGCCGAGTTGTATCGCAACGCCAACTTGGCCAACCTGGCCATTTCTGCAATTGCCATTTTCCTGGCCGGGATTTTGTGGCCTGTTGCCGACCCTATTGTGTTGCTGTCTTGGTGTGGTTACACGCTGGCCATAACGCTGGCACGCACCATAATCACGCTTCTATTCAATAAATCGAAGATTCTGTCGCCCAACCCCAAATTCTGGCTCACCCTGTATTCAACGGGTGTATTTTTATCCGGACTTGGATGGGGCGCGGTCATATTGTTTGTGGTTCCCGTCGAAGCAAGTTTCCATCTTGTTTCTGCAATCTTCGTTGTCAGTGGTCTTGTGACTGCGTCGGCTGGCTCCATGGCAAGCCTGAAACATGGCTTTGCCATATTTTCCATACCCGCCTTGCTGCCTGGCGCGTTAAACCTGATTTTGCTCAATCAAACGGATACTGCGCTCATTGGCTTGTTCATTTGCGGGTATCTGCTTTTCATTTCAATGGTTGCGCTAAGACTCCACGAAGTTATTTTGCACAGCCTAAGGAAACAATTTGAATCAGCCAAGTTTGTAGGCGAGGTTCAGGAAATACACGAAGCACTTATTGCCCGCTATGACGCCCTGGAAAAGGAACTCGAACTCAGCAAGCAGATAGTTTTGACTTTGCAGGCCACGCTGGAACAGAAGAACGTGGAGCAAGCGTCGAATACGTCAGCCGCTGAACGTAGATTAAAGGGTGGCCGATACAATGTTCTGCTGGAAAAATTACATGGCGGATCGTGGGACTATAATCTGAAGACAAGCGAAGTACGCTTTAGCTCGCAATGGCTGACGATGATGGGGTACAAGGAGGATGAAGTCTATCGGAGCATGGATTTCTGGGCGTCCCTGTTGCACCCGGATGATAGAACCGAGGTTCTCGCTAATCTTCACGCCCACATCAACGGGAAAAAGCCTGAATACTTTTCTTCACACAGGCTTAAATCCAGGTCCGGTGAATGGATTTGGGTCTTCAGCCGCGCACAACCTGTCGCCTGGGGTACCTTCGGGGAAGTCCTTAACATGGTCTGTGTCGAAATTGATATTGAAGATCCCGAAATACACCTTGCCGCGAAGATGACATCAGTCAATTTCAAAGCCAGTGACTGGCTGCATTCCGAAGCCATGTTCATACAGCGACTTCAGTATGCATTGCAGACAACATCCATTGAACACATCCAACATGCTTTCTGCCAGATCTGCGTTTACTCAATAGATATTCCGGCTGACGAAAACCTCCAGTCTGGTGGAAACGCTTTGGCAGAACAGCTTGCAAATATCCTGATCAAGGAATGCAGGCATCAAGAGCCCGTACTGGAACTGGGCAACAACAGCTTTGTCGTGTTGCTTGAAAGCCATTCCATTGAAAAGGCCTTGAACAAGGCAGCAGCGCTACAGGAAGTCATCAACTCCCACCAGTTCAGCATCGGCAGGGAGAGATTCAGCGTTAATACATATATAGGCATTACCCCGCTTTTCGATTCCCACAGAACCATCTCCGAGATTTTCGAAGATGCGGAGACAGCCTGCAACATTGCCTCCAGCGATACCAGGGACAACATTTTTGTCTATCAGCGCGGCAATGTTGAATTTGACTCGGGCACGCTTGAAAAAAGACTTTTTGCAAAAATCCGGTATATCCTGGCAAACAAACGTTTGCATCTGACTGCCGCATCGCTAAAGCCGCTCGCAAATCACGCCAGCAACCCCGGCAAATTATTTTGGCTCGCAGCGACCATGCCAGAACTGAAAAATTTCGCGTTTGCGGTAATGGATTTGCATGATTCAGCAGAAACCAACAGTCTGGCGACTGCATTCGATCTGTGCGCAATCAACATGTTTCATGAGTGGGTTTTGGCACAGCCAAAATCCCACACAGAACACCAGAATGTTTATATTTATGACTGCAAGCTGAGCTCAATACTGGACGAAGAGTTCACGGAAAATATCAAGCAGCTGTTTGTAGACGATAGCCCTGCCAAATATTTCTTGTGCATGGCCATTCCAGAAGCCGTTTTCATTGACCACAACGCCAAGGTTCGCTTGTTGATTGATGCTCTCAAGCCCGCTGGAGTCAAGTTTGCGCTAACCGATTTTGGTTCAGTTCCTTTCACGTTTGAGTACCTGAAAAATCTTCCGGTCGATTACCTGAAACTGCACGACTCGCTGATCGCAAATATTGATACGGACAAGACCAGCCTCCTGACGATCAAATACTTCAATGAAATAGGCAATGCGATGAATTTCAAAACTATCGCATTTGGTTTGGACAATACGCTGCAGGAAGCTGCATTGAATAGAGCCGGCACTCACTTTGTCAGGAGCTCAGCCCCTGACACTCAAAGTCTTAATACCAATATTTCTTCCACTGCCAACAAGCCATCCTTGGCCACTGGTATCGACGCAAACCCAAAATAGTCGCAAGCTGTTGTACTCTCTTGAAACCACAGGTGACCAGAATGAAAGGCAATGAAAAACCCCAGACAGAACGTCGTTCCTTGTTGAGCGGTATTGGCGTCGCTGCACTGGCTGGCGTGGCACTGGGCAGTACTCCGGCTTCAGCACAGGAAACCTCCGGCAAGTTTGAGCCCATGCGCCATGCGTTGGATGCCTGGATGGACGCCCTGCCCGGTTCGCATCGTGTGGTCATCGACACCGACAGTACCGCCGGCGGTACCAATGCCCTGAGTTATGCCACCAACATTCTCGGCGCCCACGTCAATGCGTATGAGGGCAACGAGCAGGACATGGCCATGATCATTTGTTATCGCCATGCGTCCACACCCCTCGGTTACAACGATGCCATGTGGGAAAAATACGGCAGCATGCTCACATCTCTGGGCCGCCCTCCCGGGCAAGAAGGAGAAACACCAATCAAGAATCCGCAAACCGACGCCATCGCCGCCGCTGCCGGCAAGGGCATTCACTTCGCCATCTGCAACTCCGCCTCGACTTTTTTTTCGGGCATGATCGCCCGGCAGACGAGTCAGGAGACCACGGCAGTGCTTGCGGAACTGGTTGCCAATCTCATTCCCAACGGCCACATGGTGTCGGCAGGCGTAATGGCGATTACCCGCGCCCAAGAGTACGGCTACAGCTTCATGTATTCCGCAGCCTGACGCACTCCTGACAAGCAGTTCCGTGGCCGCTGCACAGTCCACACCCGCCCTATGCCGATCCCTTCAGTGAGGAGCAGCACCGTTTGGGGCCGTATGCGCCGATACGGGCTTTTTACGAAGG
This sequence comes from Klebsiella pneumoniae, assembly GCA_945902215.1. Taxonomy (GTDB): domain Bacteria; phylum Pseudomonadota; class Gammaproteobacteria; order Pseudomonadales; family Pseudohongiellaceae; genus CAILUG01. The sequence continues at coordinate 21,433 of CAMDML010000041.1, forward strand.
CCAGTAAACCTGCATCACCCTGTTGCGGCGCAAGAATTCAGTGCTTAATGTAACGTGAGTCAATACAGAGCCAATCACCTGAGGAAACCAACCATGTTCAGCAGAACCCGTCTTGCCATCGCCGCAAGTGTTGCCACGCTTGCTCTTGCCAATCCTGCCCTTGCCGCTGACTGCAGCGCACTTGCCACCATGATGCTGGAGAATGGCAGCATTACTGCGGCCACCTTGGTCGAGGCCGGCAAGTTCACGCCGCCAGCTTCGCCACCCGGCGCGCCTCCGGGCGCCGGCGCTGGCCCGTATGCGAATCTACCGGCCTTTTGCCGGGTAGAAGCCACGTTAACGCCAACGCCCGATTCGGTGATCAAGGTTGAGGTGTGGCTACCGACCGAAGATTGGAACGGCAAGTATGTCGGCATTGGCAATGGCATTTGGGCTGGGCGGTTGAGCCTCTCCCAATTGGGCAGCCCGCTGTCTCGTGGCTATGCCGCGGCCACCACGGATACCGGCCACAGTGGCAGCGGGCTCACCGCCGAGTGGGCGGCTGGCCATCCGGAAAAGTTGGTCGACTTCGGTCATCGCGCCGTGCATCTGATGACCGTGACGGCCAAACAAGCCATCGCCACGTATTACAGCAAGCCCGCTGAAGTGTCGTTCTGGGACTCCTGCTCCACTGGTGGGCGTCAAGGCCTGATGTCTGCCTACCGTTATCCTGAAGACTATGACGCGATTTCGGCGATGGCGCCGGCCAATCCGATGACCGACTTGATGACACAGAGCATGTGGGCCAACTGGGTCAACAAGCGCAAAGAAGGCGCGCAACTTGCTCCGGCCACGCTCGGCCTGGTGCATCAGGCTGTGCTGCAGCAATGCGACATGCTGGATGGCTTGGAAGACAATCTGATCGGCCAACCCGAAGCTTGCAGTTTTGAACCCGCCGCATTGGTCTGCGCAGCAGGCGTCAGCGAAAACTGCCTTTCGGCTCCGCAAGCTGAGGCGATGCAGGCTCTGTACGATGGTGTGCGCGGCAGCGATGGCACCCAGCTGTTGCCAGGCTGGCCACGTGGGGCAGAGATGCAATTGACGGCGCTGGTGATGGGCCCCACGCCCTTTTCCGTGGCGATGAGCTATTTTCAACAACTCGTGCATGGCGCCAACGCCGCCTGGGACTGGACCCAGATGGACTATGCCAACGAGGCCACCGCTGCGCGTGACTACGGCGCCGCCATCCTCAACGTAACTGCAGACGGCATGGATCCCTTTTTCGCGCGTGGCGGCAAGCTACTGCTCAGCCATGGTTGGAACGACGGCTTGATTCCGGCGGGCAACACCTTGGCATTTTACGGTGAGCTGACCAACACCCTGGCTACGGCTACCGCCGAGTCACAACTGCGCTTGTTCATGGTGCCTGGCATGGAGCATTGTGGCGGTGGCGAAGGCCCGAACAACTTCGACACCCTGGGTACGCTCGATGCTTGGGTTACCAGCGGGAAGGCGCCGGAAAGAATCATGGCTACGCGGGTGGGTTCCGCCATGCCGAATGCACCACAACTCCCCCCGATGAGCCGGCCGCTGTGTCCGTATCCGCAGATCGCGCGGCATGACGGCGGAACGGATACCGCGGATGCTGCCAGCTTCAGTTGCGCGTTGCCGCAGGAGTGAGACACTAAAAGCTGGTGTCAGTGTTACCCCCTTGCAGACACTTATTGTTGCGTGCTGTTGGGGGTATCACTGACTATCAAACCATCCACCAAATTGATGGTGCGGTCGCAGGCGACCGACAAACGCGGATCATGCGTGACCAGCAACACAGCGCAGCCAAACTCACGATTGAAGCGGCGAAACAAATCAAAAACCTCGGCAGCAGTGTGCGTGTCAAGGTTGCCAGTGGGTTCGTCTGCAAGCAGCAAGGCCGGCTGGGTAATCAGGGCACGCGCAATGGCGACACGCTGTTGCTGGCCCCCGGACAATTGGTTGGGTTTTGCTTGCGCATACTTTTCCAAGCCCACCGCGGCGAGCAGCGCGCGCGCCCGGCCCAGCATGGCGGCGTCCGGCTTGCCCTGCGCCAACATCAGCGGCATCAATACATTCTCGAGTGTATTGAAGGCCTGGATCAGATGGTGGAACTGGAACACGAAGCCAATCGCGGCACCACGCAGCGCAGTGCGACCGGCATCATCCATGGTGCTGGTGGCCTGGCCGAGCAAATAGAGTTCGCCAGCGGTGGGTTTGTCGAGCAGCCCAAGAATATTCAGCAGTGTGCTTTTGCCGGAACCTGAAGGGCCAATCAGCGCCGCAAAATCATGGCGGCCAATGGCAAGATCCAAACCATGCAGTATTTCGGCTGCGTTGGGGCGGCCGATGTTGTAGGACTTGCGCAGCCCGGCGAGGCGCAAGACTTCGTGGCCACGCTCAGACATAACGAATGGCCTCCACCGGATCGAGGCTGGCAGCACGGCGCGACGGTATCGCCGCCGCGATCACTCCGGTGACTGTTGCCAGCAGCAGCGATGACAGGATCAGCGTGCTGGAGATGGGAATGTAGAACAAGCCGGGACCAGCGTTGTTGAACATCCACACCAGCACATAACTCGCAGCAATGCCGATACCAGACCCCAGCAAGCCGAACACAGCGCCTTGCAACAGGAATATCCGCAGTATCTGTTGGCGGGTTGCGCCAGTCGCCCGCAGAATGCCGATTTCGCGCGTACGCTGCACTACGCTTACTGACAGTACGCTGGCAATGCCGAAGGCCACCGACAACGCCACAAACACGACAATCATGTTGGTGGACATACTCTGTGCGGTAAGCCCGCTCATCAACTGGGCGTTGGTCTCCATCCAGCTTTCCGCTTTCAAACCGGTCAGGCGAGCAATCCGCGCTGCAATGGCTTGCGCCGTAAAAATTTCTTCCACGGTGAGGTCAAGCACAGTGATGCCACCGGGCAGATTGAGCAACGACTGGGCTTGTTTCAAATCCAGATAGACATAGCGCGCATCCAGTTCACGTACGCCCAGCTCGAACACGGCAGCGATATTTACAATGGCAGCGCTCTGTTGGCCGGTCTCCAGGCGCAGCTTGTCACCCACCCGCAGCCCCAGATTCTCGGCCAGCAGCTTGCCGATCATCGCATCGCCGGCACCTACGCGCAGTTGCCCTTCAAGCAGATAAGTGCTCAGCGGAATAATCTGTTGATAGCGCTCAAGATCAACGCCCACCAATGCCACTGATTCCAGCGCGTCGCCACGGCGGGCAAATGCGGGCCCCGATACCACCGGGGATACGGCGGTAAGCGCCGGCAGCAGATCCAGCGTCGCCGCGACTTGTTGCCAGTTGTTGATGGAACGTAGACGCTGTGCACGCTTGTCTTCCTGCACCAATTGCACTGTGCCTTGGGCTGCGGGCAGCAGCAGATTGATTTCATCGGGCGGTAGCAGGCGAATGTGGGCCTGGGTGCCCAGTGTGCGTTCGATGAGGTTGGTTTGCAGTCCCTGGATCAGCGCAGTAACAAACACGATCACCGCAACACCGACCGCAACGCCGATCAGGATCATCACCGTCTGCGCGCGCCCCTCACGCAAAAATTTCAGCGCTATGGTCCATTCGGTCCACAAGCGGCGCAACGGTTTGCTCACAATGGCAAGGCCAATGCTGCAATGCGTACCCGGCTGCCATCCGCCAATGCAAGTGTGGCGTCCGCCAACACCGTGTCACCCGCCGCAAGCCCGGCAACAATTTCCGACATGGCCAAGCCGCGCAATCCCAGTGTCACTGGCAGCCGTTGCACCTTGCCATCGCGTACCGCGATAACCTGGGCGGTACTCCCTTGTACTGAGCCCAAGGCATCATTGGGAATAGCGACTGCCTGGTCACGGCGCCCGGTTTCAATATTCACCGACACCGTCATGTCCTGACGCAGGAAAGCCGGCACTGGCTCCACCAGCAGACGGATATCGACAGTGCCACGTTGCGGATCGATGCCGGGCGCAATGAAGTTGACTGTGGCAGGGAACGGCAGATTTGGATACGCGTCAGCCAGTACCTGCGCATTTTGTTGCAAGGCCAACAGCGCCAGGTTCTTTTCATCGAACGGCGCCAGGATTTCTGTCGGACCACTCAAGGCAATGGTGAATAACACGCGTCCGGGTTGCACCAGATCACCGGGTTCCGCGTTGCGCGTCAGCACGGTGCCTGCCGCTTCGGCACGCACCAGGGTTTTGGCGAGCTGGGCTTGCAAGGCTTGCAAACGTTCACGCAGCACGGTTTCCTCGGCCTTGCCCGGCGCCAGTGACGCGGCCGTCAGGCGCGCCGTTTCCAGCGCATTACGTGCAAGTATTTCCTGCTGCTCGGCTTGCTCCAGAACTTCCGTTGCCAACAGTGCACGTGCGATCAGGTCGCGCCGGCGCGCCGTTTCCCGACTGGCCTGTTCCAATTGGGTCTCGGCGCGGGCCAAGGCTACTGCGGCTTGGGGGCGGGTCGTAGTTTCCAGTTGGGCGATTGCCGCCTCAGCCTGCCGCACTTGCGCTTCAATATCATCGGCGCGCAACACCAGCAGAATATCCCCAGGCTGTACCTGGTCGCCTTCCTGCACCCGGCGCTCCAGCACTACGCCGGTAATTTCACTGCCGATCTGCGCGCGCGAAACCGACACCACCCGGCCACTGGCAACCAGTGTTTGTACCAGCGGCAGCGACTCGATGCGATAACCCGGGAGCACGGGGCCCTGCCACAGGCGGAGCAAAGCCACGCCGAGGGCAAGTGTCACTACCGCCAGCAGTACAACGCGCTTGATTGGGGCTACACGCAAGGAATTTCTCCAAATCCGGAACATAGGGGCAGCATACAGGGAGATACGGCAAAAACGCTTAAAAGGATCAACACGGGGGTGGGAATCTGAAATAATTGGATACAGACTGCCAAAATGCAATTGCTGTTATCCTGAGCAAGCCAACCACCATCGCACGCTCCTGTTGTTGACCACGTCATGTTGTATGAAGATTGCCGTTAAACCCCTGCCGGAAACCCGGATCACCTGCAGCACTTGCCAGGCGTGTTGTTGCCGCCTGGAAGTCATGTTGATTACAGATACCGGGGTGCCGGACAAGTTTATCGAAGTCGACAAGTGGGGCGGCAGCACCATGCTGCGGCTTGAGGATGGCTGGTGTGCCGCGCTCGACCGGGACACGTTGCTTTGCACTATCTATGAAAAGCGCCCGCTGATTTGCCGTGAATTTGCCACAGGCAGCGCTGAATGTCTCATCGAACGCCAAACCCTTCGGTAATTTAGCCGAAATTTACCCGACATCAGGACCCCAGCATGTCAAAGCCCTTCAGTCAGGCCTGTGAAAACAACAAGCAGTTCATTCTCGACAAGATCCGCGCTGAGTTTCCCGCGGGCAGTCTGGTGCTCGAAATTGGTTCCGGCACTGCGCAGCATGTGACGTACTTCGCTGAGTCGCTGCCTGATGTGCAATGGCAGCCCACTGACATGCCAGAAAATCTGGCCACAGTGGTGGCCGGGCTTGCTGACTGCACCCTGCAGAATATCTCCGCACCGCTGGCACTCGATGTAGCGCACGAGCCCTGGCCATGCGCGCAAGTGGGCGGGATCTTTAGCGCCAATACACTCCACATCATGCCGGAGGCTCATGTAGAAATTTTCTTTCGCGGCGTGAAGCGTGCACTGCGCGCAGGCGGCAAGCTGTGTGTATACGGCCCTTTCAAATACCAGGGCGAGTTCACCACCCCCAGCAATGCCCGCTTCGATGAGTGGCTGAAGGAGCACAATCCGCTCAGTGGTGTGCGCGATTTCGAGCAAGTTGCCGCATGGGCCAAAGCAGCCGGGCTGCAATTACGTTTTGATCATGCCCTGCCTGCGAACAATCAACTGCTGGTGTGGGAAATGGCGTAAAGCCGCTGGATCAGACGCGTCACTCTGACCCCTTCGAAGCGGCACCGCTAGCCGCCTCATACCGCTGCCGCACCTCTGTGTACTCGATGAGCGCCTCCAGAAACTCCGGGTGCTCTTCGGCCACTTCCCGCATCTTGCGGCGGTAATCCACCTGTTGCGAGGCGATCAACGCTGCTGCCGGGACACTTTGCGAGGAATCACCTTTGTCTGCCGAGGTGGGATCCAGAAAATTGCGGTAGCTGTTCAGGTAATCCTGTCCGGCCGCGCGCATCGCCTGGAGTTCAAATTCAGGCTGGCACATCTGCTCGTCGCTTTGGATGTGGGAATTGGCCGACACCTGTGTGCTGCAACTGATGTTGAAACGCCTTTCGTCGTTGAACTGGTTGAATGTATCGTAGGCCAACTTTTCGGCGTCCAGCATCTGGAGACGCAGTTGGATTATTTGACGCTGACCGACGACCACCACCTCCTCTGGTTGCTCCTGACCCTCAGGTGCCGGTAACGGCTCATCCAGTTGGGCCATAGCACAGAGGGGCATGCTTAGCGCGATGGCTAATGTAGTAATGCGTGTAGTAATGCGTGTGTTAATGCGTGTGGCAATGCGAAGACTCATTCCTGCTCCTTTTACTGACTCATGCCCTGCGTGAAATCCACCGAAGCAACGTTGGCAACCATGGGCTGGTTGAACTGCATTACTTTTTGATGCTCAGCATGTTGCTGGTAGCTGCGCAGCACTTCGACAGAGGCGAAGCGCATGATCAGAACCAGATCCCAACTGCGGGCATCGTGCAGGATATCGCGCCCTATTTCGAGGTGTTCGATACCGGCAATGGTAGTGCGCAAGCCCAGCATCCTGCGACAGAACCCGGCGATATG
>CAMDML010000042.1 GCA_945902215.1 Klebsiella pneumoniae
GACGAGGCCCATTGCGTATCGCAATGGGGTCACGATTTCCGCGCGGACTATCTGGAGCTTGGCGTGTTGCACCGGCTGTTCCCGGACGTGCCGCGTATTGCCCTGACCGCAACCGCCGACATGCGCACACGCAACGAGATCATCCAGCGGCTCGACCTGGGCAACGCGCGCCAGTTTATTGCCGGTTTCGACCGGCCCAACATCTGTTACCGCATTACGCTCAAAGACAATCCGCGCCAGCAATTACTAAACTTTTTACGCGGAGAGCATTTGAACGATGCAGGTATTGTCTACTGTCTCTCACGGCAGAAAACCGAAGAGACAGCGGCGTGGTTGCAAACGGAAGGCTTCAATGCCCTGCCCTACCATGCCGGACTGGCAGCAAGTGTACGCGCTGACAACCAGGCGCGTTTTCTGCGCGAAGACGCAGTAGTGATGGTGGCTACCATTGCGTTTGGCATGGGCATCGACAAACCTGATGTGCGCTTTGTCGCCCATCTCGACATGCCGAAGACGGTCGAGTCCTACTATCAGGAAACCGGCCGCGCGGGCCGCGACGGCACACCTGCTGATGCGCTCTTGCTGTACGGCTTGCAGGACGTGATCAAACTCCGCGAAATGATGGCGCAGTCACAGGGCAGCGAAGAACACAAGCGGGCGGAGCAGCACAGGCTCAATGCCATGCTGGGCTTATGCGAAATCACCAGTTGCCGCCGCCAGGCACTGTTGCGCTATTTTGGTGAAGAGCGCCTCGAACCTTGCGGCAACTGCGACACCTGTCTGCAGCCGGTGAACACCTGGGACGCCAGCGAGCCCGCGCGTCTCGCTTTGAGCGCGGTCTACCGCACCGGCCAGCGCTTTGGCGTAAACCATCTGATCGATGTGCTGCGCGGCGCGGAGAACGACCGTATCTTCCAGTTCGATCATCACAACCTTGGTGTTTACGGCAAAGGCAAGGATCTCGACAACAACCAATGGCGCTCTGTGTTCCGCCAGCTCGTTGCGCGCAACTTGCTCAGCGTTGATGTTGAAGGCTTCGGCGGACTGCGGCTGGAAGAAAGTTGCCGCGCGCTGTTGCGCGGTGAAGAAGGAATTGCACTGCGGCGCGATGAAAAGACCAAAGCCACGAAGAAGACCAAAGGCAGCAAGGCCGCTGCTCCGGTATCCGGCGACATCGACCCTGCGCTGTTCGAAGCGCTGCGTGCCTGCCGCCTGAAACTCGCTGAAGACCAGAAAGTCCCGCCCTACGTAATCTTCCACAACACTACGCTGGAAGACATGTGCCGGCTACGGCCGCGCACTCTCGCCGAATTCGGCATGGTCAGTGGCGTGGGTGAACGCAAAAAAGAAAAATACGGGCCCGTGTTTCTGGCCGTGCTTGACGCTACTGCGGAGTGAGATTCGCCGCCACCTTGCGCTCCAGTTCGCGGAACTGCGGCAACAGCGGTTGCACACTCGGCACATGGCAAGTCCGCTCAACGCTTTCGAAGTGCTTGTCTTGTGTGCCAAATGCAGCAAACAACTCCTGGCCCATCGCGTACGGGACCAAGGGATCACCAGTGCAGTGGAATACGATCACCGGCACAGTGATGGCGGCTGCCCACTGCAGACTATCGAAGTGATCGCGCATCAAAAGGGAAACCGGCAGCCAGGGATAGCGCTGTTGGGCAAGGCGGTCGAGCGCCGTGTAGGGTGAATCGAGTATCAAGGCGCCGGTTGGTTCCTGACTGCTGAGCCACACGGCAATGCCGGTGCCAACAGACTCGCCAAACACAAGCAAACGTTCCGGAGCTACCCCCTGCTCGTGCAACCATGCATACGCCGCCAGCGCATCCAGCCGGAAGCCAACTTCCGATGGCGAGCCGGTAGAGCCGCCGTAACCACGCCAGCTCACACCCAACAGTCCTGCACCCTGTGCTACCAACAACCCGAAGCGGCCGTCACGACTGGCAAGGGTTTCGGCATTACCGTGGAAATAGAGATACACAGCGTGGTTGGCGTCACGCGGCGGGACCCACCAGGCTTTGATGGTTTCGCCATCGCCCGTCACCAGTTCAATGACAGCGGCATTAGGCACCAGCGCAACATCCAGCGCCACATCGCGAGTTCCCGGCACAAACAGGATCTGTCGCTGCAAGAGAAACATCGCAAGACAAGCGGCCAGATACAAGCCGAAGACAACGAGGGTGAAACGGGCTAGAAGTTTACGCACGCGAGTTTCCGGCAGTGGCCGCAGCAGCCTGACAGTACGTCAGGCTGGCTCCGCCAGATCAAACTTGCCGGGCCTTTACCAGCGGTACTGCGCCTGCAAGGCTATGGTGCGCGGACGATCAGTCAACTTGAAGAAGCTGTTGGTAGACTTCAACGGCAAATCTTCCGCATGGCCCGACGTGAGCTTGTCTGTCAGGTTGCGCCCCACTAGCGCCACTTCCCAGCCCTGCTCACTAACCAGTGCCACACGCAGGTTCACTTTCGTGAAACTTTCCTGCAGGGTCGCGGGGTCATTGTCGGCCGCCAGGAATTTGTCGTCCTGGAAATACACGAGCAGTTGGGTTTGCAGTTCGCGGCCGCTGCCGAGTTGCAGATAATGTTCCAGGCTGACATTGCCGCTCCAGTCAGGCGACATCAACAGGTCCTCGCCGCTCAGATTCTGCACCAGCAAGCCGGTAGTCGGACTGATTGTACAGCCGGCATTCGGCGCGCGCGCCAGATCATAGGCAGTGCACTGGGCATCACGGTAATCTACCCACTGTGCATCCAGCAACGCGACTGCGCTGCCCAACACCAATGCATCACTCAACACCCAGCGCATATCCGCTTCCAGACCCTGCGTACGCGCCGTAGCGGCATTGTTAACGAGGAAGTTGACCACACCATCGAAGGTGCTCACCTGCAGGTTGTCGTAATCGCTGCGGAAGATCGCCAGGTTCAGGAGCATGTTACCGTCGAGCACAGTCGACTTCATGCCGGCTTCATACGCATCTACTGCTTCCGGTTCAAACTGGCCGCTGACCGCGTTGAGGAACAGATTGCGCTGATCGTAGCCGCCAGCCTTGAAGCCTGAGGTATAGCCGCCATAGAGCATAACGTTGTCTGCCATATCCCACTGCACATTGACCGAGGGTGTGAACTCCGAGTCCTTGCGATGCAGATCCAGAATACCGTTGCGCCAACCGAAGGCTTTGCCCGTCGGCGGACTGTTCGCTGTCATCAATAAGGGAGCGCCTGCAGTACAGCCAAGCGCAGCAGCAAAAGTTGGCGGACATGGCACCGTCACACCCGGTGCGCGATCCTCGATCACTTGACGCCGGAACAGATCTTTCTCAACGGTGGTATAACGCGCGCCGAAAGTGGCGCGCACCGTATCGCTGAGATACCAGGTAAGCGAAGCGAACGCGGCCAGCGAGTCTTCGTTCTGATCATGGTAGGAGTTCATCCCACCAATGGTGGCCGGCAACCGGCAGGTGGGATCGTTGGCACGCGCGGGTGCGCGACAGGCATCGGTGAAATAGGTGGACGCCGGCTGGAAATATGGTGGCGGCAGGTACAGGTTGATGCCTTCGTCGACACTCAGATCGTTGGTCTGGAAATAGACACCGGCCATGTATTCAACCGTACCGCCGGTATCGGAGGTCAGGCGCAACTCCTGGCTGAATTGTTCGAATTCCTCATACTGCAGCGCGGATGCAAGTGGCAGCGGGATGAAGTCAGACGACTGCTGAAAATCGAATTCATACTGGCTGAATCCACTCACGGCGGTAAGCGTGTGCCCAGGGAGCTGCCAGTTCATCGTTAACGTAAGATTGGAATTACCGAGATCGCCCAAATCGCGTGCGGACAGAATTGCAGCGGGTGCTGGCACTGCGCGGCCGGATTCTGCGGCACCGATGGCATTCACCGCAGTGGTGAAGCGCACGGGAACCGGCCCGTTGTACTGCGTGTTCGTATCGAAGGTGTCGTCGAAGTTGGCATACAGCGGTGCTGCGAAGGTTGGACCGAAGGCGGCCAGCACAGGTGCGGTGGCCACTGCGCAAGTGCCTGCCACCCCGGTGGCGGGAGGACAGTCGCTGTTCTGGATATTGCGTCCCAACACTTCGAAGGAGCCGCCTTCCAGTTTCAGGGTGGCATCAAAAATGTCATTGGGGGTGAACGCGAACGACAAGCGCACGGCGCGGCTGCGCTCGTCGCCCTCGGTGTCGCCGGTGTTGAGGTTGGTTACCCACCCGTTAACCTCGCTGGCCATGCCTGCCACCCGCACTGCCAAGGTGTCGGTCAACGCACCGCCGATGCCGCCATCAAGATGCCGCTCATTGTTTTCAACTTCATAGAAGGAACTGAGGTAGCCGCCGAACTCATCCGTGGGGCGGCGAGTGGTGATATTGAGCGCACCGGCAATGGCGTTGTTGCCGAAGAAGGTGCTTTGCGGGCCGCGCAGCACCTCCACGCGTTCGATGTCGAGAAACTGGCTGCGGGTCTGCAGGCTGCGGCCGTAGTAGACGCCGTCGATGAACGTGCCCACTGACTGTTCGAAGCCAGCGTTGATGCCGGAACCGATGCCGCGGATGAAGAGCTTGTCGCCGATGCCGGATTCGCTGATATGAATATTCGGTAACTGTACGCTGAGCGACTCCAGTTCCCCGAGGTTCTGGGCTTCCAGAGCGTCGCCGCTGACCGTACTGACCGAGATCGGTACGTCCTGCAGGTTCTGTGCGCGCTTCTGCGCGGTAACGAGGATTTCTTCGATGGCGGCTTGTGCCGAAACACCGGTGGCGGTGCCAGCCGCTGTGACTGCGCACAGTGCGGCAGTGAGAAGTTTGAATTTGCGAGCGGCCATGGTTTCCCCCTTGCTTATTCTGAAAGTTTTTATTGTCCCTAGCGGGGACAACTATAGCCTATTTCAGGTGAAAAGCAGGAAGGAATCACTTTCTGGACACCCAATAACCTATTTCACGGGACCTGCCAGCCGCCCCCGAGCGCCTGATAGAGTCCAACCATGGCATTGAGCTGCAGAAGCTTGTTGTCGAGCCAGGCATTGCGGGAGGAGAACAGGGTGTTCTGGGTTTGCAGGACGGTCTGGTAATCCGACACGCCTTCCCGATAACGCACCTCGGCGATACGGAAGGCTTCCTCGGCAGCACCGAGGTTGCCGAAGGCGGTCTGGCCTTGGGCTTCCAACAACTGGATATTGCTGAGCAGCACTTCGATTTCATTGAAGGCGCCCAGCACCGTCTTGCGATACGTGGCGAGCGAATTTTCCATGCTCAGCCGTGCCTGGTCGATGTTGCGGAAGCGCTGGCCGTTGTCGAGCAAGGTCTGCACAAGGGCGCTGCTGATGGTCAGCACGCTGTCCGGTGAGGACACCAGTTCGCTCAGGGAGGTAGATGAAGTGCTGGCGCTGCCAGTCAGTGATATCTGCGGAAACAGATCCGTGCGCACGATGGCCACATTGGCGTTGGCACTGCGCAGCGCGGCTTCGGCCTGGACCAGGTCGGGCCGGCGAAACAGCAGTTCAGACGGTAAGCCGGGCTGCACGAGAGGTACTTCCATCGTTTGCAAGGTCTGCCCGCTCACATCAAAACCCTGCACGCTGCGACCTTGCAACAAGGCCAGCGACGAGCGCGTGGCGAGATCGTTCTGGACCAGACTACGCAGGTTATTGCGTTCGCGCTCGATGGCAATTTGTTGCTGCAACGCTTCGATCGGCACCGCGACACCGGCATTGACCCGCGCCTGCGCGATGGCACCAATCGCTTCCGCGTTGGCCACGTTCTGCCTTGCGGCTTCGGCCTTGTCACGAGTCAGCAGCAGCTGGAAATACGTGGATGCGGCAGTGCCCAGGGTATTTAGCGCCAGGTCCGCTGCTTGCGCGATGCGGCCATCGTAGTCGGCCACAGCGCGCTCGAAAGTGGCAGGTTTGCTGAGGATGTCGTTGTAACTGAAGGCGGCACCCAGCGTGAAGGGCATGCCCGGGCTGCCCGAGGTATCACCGAGATCACTGCGCGTTTCCGTGTAAGAAGCGCCGGTGCCGAGAGTGACTAGTGGTATGGGCAACAGGTTGAAGCCGGCTTCGCGCAGTGAGATCTGTGCGGCTTCAAGATTACGCTGGTTGTTGGCGAGATCGAGGTTGCTGGCTTGCACGCTGGCAATGATGCCGGTCAGTTCTGCGTTGCCGAAACCGTTCCACCAGTCGGACTGCGGCCACACGGCGGCGTCAGCCGCGAGCGGGCCAACCCATTCTGCAGGCACATCGGTGGCGGGTAATGGCGACACGGTAGTAACGCAAGCGGCCAGCAGGCAGGTTACGGGAAGCACAAACAGGAATTTTTTCATAAGTCTGTATACGTCATTCGTTGGGCCGCTATTCATTGGCAAGAGCGACCACGGGGTCGAGCTGGGCGGCCTTGCGAGCGGGTGCAAAGCCGAACACCAGACCGGTGCCAGAGGCACAACTGAACGCCAGGATCATAGGGCCGGGAGAAAGTTTGAACGGCACACCCAGGGCCTGCAGCAGCAAACCGATGCCGACGCCGAGCACAATGCCAATAACGCCGCCCAAACCGGAGACCACGATGGCTTCCGCCAGGAACTGGGCGAGGATGTCTTTTTGGCGCGCACCGGTTGCCATGCGGATGCCGATTTCGCGAGTACGCTCTGTCACTGACACCAGCATAATGTTCATCACGCCGATGCCGCCGACCAGGAGCGAGATGGCACCAATCGCACCCAGCAACAAGGTCAGCGTGGCAGCCGCGCCGCTGATCGTTTCAAGCAGTTCGGCACTATTGAAGATGCGGAAATCCTCCGTGCCATGGCGCGCAATCATGTAGGCAGTCAGGTCTATTTCAGTCTGGTCGATGATTTCGATATCTTCCACAGCCACCGCAATGGAACGGGCGTAAGGCGAACCCATCAAGCGCAAGGCGCCGGTTTTGAAGGGCACGAACATCGTATCGTCTTGATCGCCGCCACCGAACCCGGACGAGCCGCCCTTGCGAGTCAGCACGCCGATGATCTGGAACGGGATGTTGCTGATCAGTACGTACTCGCCCAGCGGACTCTGGCCATCGGGGAACAACTCTTCCGCTGCAGTTGCGCCCAATACCGCAACCGCCGTGTAGTCATCGCTGTCTGCACGCGTGAAGAACACACCTTCAGCCAGCGGCCAGTTGCGCAGCTCCGGCACCGATTCCGAGGTGGCGGTGACCTGCAAACTGTGATCCTGGCGCTGATAGCGGATAGTGAAATTGCCTTGCAGCTCGGGCATCGCGCCAATAACGTTGGGTACGTCAGCGATGATCGCATCGGCATCCTCCCACGTCAGCGAGGAAGGTAGATCACGCCGTTGATCCCCACCGCGTGCTGGCTGCAGGTTGAGGATGTTGGTCCCAATGGAGCTGATCTGGTTGAGAATTGACTGACTGGTCCCTTCCCCAATCGCCATCATGATCACTACCGACAGCACCCCGATGACAATGCCAAGCAGGGTGAGCACGGTGCGGAACACGTTGGCTTTCAGCGAGCGTAGCGCCATGCGCGTTGCTTCACCCAATGCGGCGATTTGGGAACTGGGCTTGCGGCTGAGAAACAGGTCGCGCAGTTTGCTGTTCTTTTTGGCGTCGATGACCCCGGGGGCGGAGCCGCTGTCAGCGATGATCTGCCCGTCGCGGAATTCAACGATGCGATCCGCGTGGCTCGCGACTTTGGCATCATGCGTAATCAGAATAACGGTATGACCTTCACGCGCAAGATTTTCCAGCAGCGCCATGACTTCAACACCACTTTGCGAATCGAGTGCGCCAGTCGGTTCGTCGGCGAGAATCACCATGCCGCCGTTCATCAGCGCCCGTGAAATCGACACCCGCTGCTGTTGGCCACCGGACAACTGGCTCGGTTTGTGATCCATGCGGTCGCCAAGGCCCAGCGCCGTAAGCATTGCTTCGGCACGCAGGCGGCGCTCCTCGGACGAGAGTCCCGCGTAGATCGCCGGAATCTCGACATTCTCCTCGGCAGTGGCGGAGGCAAGGAGGTTGTAACTCTGGAACACGAAACCGAAGGCCTCGCGGCGCAGCCAGGCCAGGCCGTCGGGATCGAAACTTTTGATATCGCGGCCGGCGAACAGATACACGCCGGAGGTGGGACGATCGAGACAGCCCAACAGGTTCATCAGCGTTGATTTGCCGGAACCAGACTGGCCCATGACAGCGACGAACTCGCCCGGATAGATTTTGAGGTTGATGCCGCGCAGAGCGTGCACTACTACGCCACCACCGGTTACGAAAGTACGGCGGATGTCGCGCAGCTCAATTAGCGGCAGTGCCAGATCACCTGCATTGATTGCTGCGGTACTCACTAGAAGGGCCTGCCGCCGCCGAAGCGCAACGCGGGACTACGGTTCTGGGTGGCTGTAGCTTCCTCGGCGTCTGCCTGAACAATGCCGGCAATCACTTGCTCGCCTTCACGCAAACCTGACACGACTTCAGCAGCGATGCGACTCGTGACGCCTACCATGACCTGACGGTCTTCGCGCGAACCATCAGCATTCATCACGGTAACTGTGGCCGGGCGCGGACCCGCATTCTGGGCGTTCCCCGCGAAACCACCGCGCGGCCTGCCGCCGCCGCCAAAGCCACCCGCCGGCGGTGTGAAGCCTTCCCGCGGCACAGCACCACCAGGCGCATTCTGGACAACTGCTGCTGCCGGAATTCCTGCCGGCATCGCACCTGGCTCCGGGAAACTCAACGCGCCCATCGGCACAGTCAGCACGTTTTCAGCAGAGGCGGTAACGAAATAAACCTGGGCGGTCATTTCCGACAACAGCGCGCCGTCGGCGTTCTCCACTTCGAACAGGCCGGTATACAGCACGACGTTGTTCAGCACTTCGGGGGTCGGCAGAATCTGTTCCAGAGTGGCGTACCAGCGGCGGTTGCCGCCGCCGAGCGTGGTGAAATAAACCTCCATGCCGGGGCGCAGGTCGCTGATGTCGGCTTCAGAGATGTCAGCTTCGACACGCATTGAGGTCAGGTCGGCGATGCGCAGAATGTTCGGCGCCATTTGCGCAGCATTGAGTGTGCGGCCTTCGATCATTTCGATGGAAACAACGGTGCCGGTCTCAGGAGCGAAGATCTTGGTGAACTCAAGCTGGGTTTCTTCAGTGCTGAGGGTGGCGCGGCTTTGTTCGATTTGTTTCTGAAGTTGGATGAGGCCTGATTCTGCCGCCGCAAGGTTATTGACGGCGTTGTCGTATTCAAGCTGACTCGTGGCCTTGTCAGCCATCAGGCGCTCCTGGCGCTCGGCGTTGGAACGCGCCAGTTCGAGGGAGGCCCGGCGCGCATCAAGCTGCGCTTCCTGCGCCGCGATGCTGGCGCGGCTGGCTTCAACACGGGCGGCCTGCACGCGCGCATCAATCTCGGCCAGCAACTGACCTTCTTCTACCTTGTCACCGATTTCCACATACAGCTTCTGCAACTGGCCTGACACCTGAGCGCCGACATCAACGAAGGCGCTGGGCTTGAGAGTGCCGGCGGAGGCAATCGTGTTTTCGATGCTGCCGGTTTCAACGGCGGCGAGCAGCGGTTGGTCAGCCTCCTCAGTATCCTCTCCCCGCGTAAACCACCACAGGCCCACGACGACGAGCAGCACAGCAGCTGCCCACCAAGGCTTGAGGCGGCGACGGGTACGGCGCAGAAGTGGCTCGGCTGTCGTGCTTGGTTGAGTGGTGTTGCCTTCCATATTGCCCCTGCTTATATCTACTTGGCTGAATACTTGACTGATTCTGTTCTGGTTTTACGCGTGCTGGGAGGTGTCAAACGATGCGGTATCAAACCGTTCCATTCGCATTCCGGTACTCTAACGTGCCATCGGGACAAATGTTGACCCGAAAGTCAGTTCTCCCCGGAAGTTTCACATTTGCTGCGCAAATCGTGTCATTTTGGAGCAGGTAATTTGCCGGAACGGGCCAGAGCAGTCAGTTCGGTATAGCCGCCAATGCCGGTGGCGTCGAAGAATATCTGGGGCACTGTGCTGCGACCATCCGCACGCGCCACCATGGCACGGTAGCCTGCAAGATCGTGGGTCACATCAATGTCCCGGTACTGGTAACCCAGACGCGTGAGCAGTTCTTTCGCTGCGCGGCAGTAGCTGCACCAGTCTTTGCTATAGATCTCGATTTCAGGCATGAGCTTCAGCATACAAGGGCCACCTTCGAACAACAGGCAAGCCCGTGCAGGTGTCAGGAATCAGGTGGAGGATTTTCCTTCGAACGGAATGTAGAGGCAGGCACCGACGAACACAGCCGTGAGCACGAGGACATATAACATGCCTTTGCCATTCATGCCCGCAGCCATCAGGATGCGCACTGCAACACCGAAATAGATCAGACACAGAATGCCGGTATAGATCAGATTCATCCGCACTTCAGTGCCACAGTGTTGGCAGATGTGGGGACGCTTCATGATCTTGTCCATTGCAGTCATCGCTTCCTTGCTGCATTTGGGGCAATCAGTACTCATCTGGATACCTCTGTTGTTCCCTACTTGGCTGTTTCACTATTGGTAATGCGGATCAGGCCATCCAGAGTTTGTCTGGCTCTGCCGCTATCGAGCGCGGCTGCCGCGATGGTAACGCCTTCGCGTAAATCTTGCACCTTCTCAGCTATTTGCAGAGCAGCGGCGGCGCCAAACAGCACGATGTCACGATAAGCATCTTTTTCCCCGCCAAGCAGCGCATTGAGCCTGCCAGCGTTGTAGGCGCTGTCGCCACCCTTCAACTGATCGAGAGTCGCCACAGGGAGGCCTGCATCAGCTGGGCTGACCGTACGTTCCGTGACCTTGCCTGAGGCTACTACACACACTTGATTGGGTCCAAGCGTGCTCAGCTCGTCCAGCCCCCCTGCGCCATGCACGACCCAGGCGCTTTCGCAACCGAGCCGCGCCAGCACTGCAGCGATTGGCCGCACCCATTCGGGTGCATAGACCCCGAGCAGATAACGCTTCACCCCGGCCGGATTGCACAGCGGTCCGAGGATGTTGAAGATTGTGCGGATGCCTAGCTCCTGCCGTACCGGACCCACATGCTTGAACGAGAGGTGGTGTCTCGGTGCAACCATGAAGCACAAACCCTGCTCGGCCAGCGCGCGTTCAAGCACGGGGAACTCAGCATTCAGGTTGATGCCCAGTGCGCCGAGTACATCGGCCATACCCGAACGTGAGGACACAGCTCGATTGCCATGCTTGGCCACCGGCACCCCGCAGGCTGCAGTGACTATGGCAATGGCAGTGGAAATGTTCAGCGTATGGGTGCCGTCGCCGCCGGTGCCGACGATATCCATCGCATTGGCAGGCGCCTTGATGGGCAGTGCCTTGCCTCTTATCACGCGCACCGCGCCGGTAATTTCATCTACAGTTTCGCCGCGCATGCGCAGCGCAACCAGAAAGCCGGCCATCTGCGCAGGGGTGGCCTGCCCGTCCATAATGATGCCAAAAGCCTGCTCCGCCTCTGCCAGGCTCAGCTGCCCACCGGCAAAAACTTTGCCGATGAAGGGTTTGAGAGAGGATAAAGGCTCGGACATAACGCGCGCTTTCCCTTATTTGCGGCTGAGTTCGAGCGCGAGCAGGGTGTTCTGCATCAGCGAGGCGATTGTCATCGGGCCAACACCGCCGGGAACAGGCGTAATAAAGCTGCACTTCTCCTTTACGTTGTCAAAGTCGACGTCGCCACGCAATTTAAAACCTTTCGGATCGGAAGCATCGACAACCCGCGTGGTACCCACATCGATCACGACTGCGCCGGGTTTCACCATATCAGCGGTGATGAACAGTGGCTTGCCGATAGCGACGATCAGAATGTCGGCAGACGCGCAGATTTCCTTCATGTTGGTGGTGCGGCTGTGCACCATCGTCACGGTGGCATTGCCGGGGTTGGTGTTGCGCGACATCAACACCGACATGGGTGTGCCGACAATGTTGCTGCGACCGACAACGACGCAATGTTTGCCGGCCGTGTCGATCTTGTTGCGCTTCAACAGTTCCATGATGCCGTTCGGCGTCGCGGAGATGTAAGTGGGCAGGCCCAGCATCATGCGGCCAAGATTTTCTGGATGGAAACCGTCAACGTCTTTGCGCGGATCGATGGCTTCGGTGACCTTGTCTTCATTGATGTGCTTCGGCAGTGGCACTTGTACGATGAAGCCGTCGATATTTGCATCCTTGTTGAGCTTGGCTACCACCGCCAGCAATTCAGCTTCGGTGATCGTGGCAGGATACGTCAGCAGCGTGGATTCAAAACCGCACGCTTTGCAGGCCAGCACCTTGTTGTTCACATAGGTCATGCTGCCGCCATCGCTGCCGACCAGCACCGCCGCCAAGTGCGGCACCTTGCCGCCAGCTTGCTTGATAGCCGCGACCTTCGCGGCAATTTCCAGTTTGAGTTGTTCGGATGTGGCTTTGCCATCGAGTAACTGCATGGTGTCCTCTTACTGCTCGGGGAAGAAGAAAAACCCCTAAAACAGGCAGGGGGCGAGAAGGGGCACATTCTACCCAGCCTTCGCCCTGAAGGGCTACGGCGTGGCAAGCCCAGCCGGAAGAAATGTGTGGAGGATTTGCCCAACAAACGCATGGCGGGCTTGTCACGCCGAAGCCCGAAGGGCGAAGGCGGGTCAATCCGGCAGGTAAGCCATCTGGATACTGCGATGGGCAGATTCGAGGAACTCCGCTGCAGGACCGTATTCAGCTTCATAAGCCCGTAACGGATTCTGCGCCACGATATCGTCATAGCCCATGCCGATGTTGAGCTGTTCCGCAAGCGTGAGATGCAGCTCGGAGTACATGTTGCGCATGCGCATCAGCTTCGTGCCGTTGGTGACTGGACCGTGCGCGGGGATGACGATGGTGTCGGCACTGACGATTCGCGCCAACTCGTCATAGGCGCTCATCAGCGCGCCCATCCAGGCGCCCTGACGGATATCGAGCACTGGCCACTGCCCGGTTGTTACCGGGCCGCCACACACCAACGTATCGAGAATCGGGAAATACAGGAACAGATCGCCATTGGTATGGGCCGCCGGCAAATAGCCGTAAATGATTTCCTGCCCGGCGAATTTCATGCGGCCGTCACTGCGAATGGTCTGGGTAGGCAGGCCAGCGTCGGCCAGTGGGCCATAGCGACCCTCGTAGTTCCAGGAAAACACCGAATTCTGCAGGCACATCTTCGTATTCTCGTGGGCAATGATAATACCGCCCGCGGCGCCAATACGTTCGTTGGAGCCGGTCTGCTCCGGATGAAAATGGGTATTGATCAGGGTATGAACACGGTCCTTCCCGGTCAGGTTGAACACTCTTTCCAGCAAGGCATCCGAGTGCTCGGCAAGGCCACCATCGATCAGCAGCGGACCATTCTCGTTCATGCCGGGGATAACCACGACATTGCCGCCGGCGCCCTGCAGCAACTTGGCATAGCCGAGGTCAGTGCTGGTGATTACGGCAGGCGCAGCAGCCTGTGCCATAACCGCTGGAGCAAGACTGCTACCCAGTGTGGCGGCACCCAGTGAACGGGCGCCAAGGTCGAGAAATTTTCGGCGGGAAAACGTGTGCTTCATGGTGCTCTTCTGGGTGCTCTTCTTGTAAGAGTGAATCTTATTGATGATCGAAGGAGCCGGGAACCAGGGCGCTTAACTCATCCGCCGGATCCAGCGGGAAGACGCTCCACGGGTAGTAGAAAGGCGGGCCAACGTTCGGCCAGTAAGGCGTCGCGTCCAGTTCTACCGTTGCTCCCAGAGCACGCAGTTGGTCAGCCAGCATGGCAAGGGGCGGCCTGCGCATTTGCAGGAAGCCTATCTGGTTGCGGGACATGGCGTGATCGAGCGCGGTTAGTCCGTCATGGTCCTTGATATTGATGTCGGCACCATGCGCCACCAACGCGGCAATCATGGCGGAATTACTGGCGCGCACCGCGTAATGCAACGGTGAGCCGCCACGCGTGCGTTGCAGATGATGATGCACTGCGACCACATTCGGGTCAGCACCGGCTGCAATCAGCAAGTCCAGCGCGGCTGTCAATTGTTCAGTAGCGCCACGGGCACCAGCCAGCGCCGATACCGGGGTCTGCAAGTCGGCCTGGGGCAGATTGGCTTCAGCGCCGTGTTCCAGCAACAGCCGGATAACATCAAGATCGCCATTGCTGGCTGCCACGATCAGCGGTGTAGTGCCGCGCGACAGTGGGCCGCCGCGGGCCTTGGATGGGCGATTGAACAACTGCATGTTCACATTGGCGCCCGTGTCCACCAGTAGTTGCACCACGGCAAGCCCGTTTGTTTCATTCAGCGGCTGGTTGGGACCGGCGCCGGAATCATTGCGGCGTGCTACTGCTGCAAGCAGGGGTGCGTGGCCAAACGAATCCCATTGTTCAACATCAGCGCCAGCTTCGATGAGCTGTTTCGCAATATCCCAGCGCGTGTTCACAATGGAGAGTAGCAAGGGCGACACGCCTTCAGGATCAGGCTTGTTAAGATCCACACCGTTGTCGATCAGCGTCTGGACACAGGCAAGGCAGTTTTCGCGTATGCCATACATCAACGGCGTAAAGCCGCCGGCATCCAGGCTCTTGGCGCGGCCTTCTTTGGTGACATGCCGCGGATAGTCGCGAGCGATGGATTGGGCATTCATGTCGGCGCCCATGCTGATGAGATAAGTCATCATCTCCGGCTGCTGGCGGGCTGCGGCCCACATCAATGCAGTTTGCTGTCCCCACTGTTCGCGGGAGTCGACGGTAGCGCCGTGTTCCACCAACAAAGTGGCGGCTTCAACGTTGCCGGTGCGCGCAACGAGCATAAGTGCAGTCTGGCCTTCGGGGTTCATCGAATCCGGATCGGCACCGGCGTTGAGCAGCAAGGTCAGCAACTCGACATTGGCCACTTCGGCGGCGAGTTGCATGGCATTGGCGCCGTAGTTGTTCGCCAGATTCACGTCAGCCCCATCAGCAATAAGTTGCTCTACGCGTTCGACATCGCCCTCATAGACGGCCCATTGCAGCGCGGTGCTGCCATCAGGACCGCGCCAGTCCACACCCGCATCTGCCGCCGGAGCATCGATCGCGATTGCAGCGCTGGCGGCGCTGATCGCCAGTGCCAGGGCTACGCCTTTAAACGAAAAGGTCACACCTTTGAGGAGCGTGGATACGGACTTCATGATTACACTTCCGCGAAGGGGCCGGGGCTGTCGGCGAAACTGCCTTCCACTGGTACACCAGCACGATCAAGCATGGTGTGCAGCAGCTGTGCATGCGGCGTGTCTTGCGGATACGCGAGATGCTGGCCACCCTTGATGCCACCGCCCTTGCCGATCAGTACTGACGGCAGCGGATCGTTGTTGTGCAGGTCGCTGTTGCTCATGTTGCTGCCGAACAAAATAATGGACTGGTCGAGAATCGAACCTGCGCCGTCCTGAATGCCCTTCAGCCGCTCGGCAAACTTGGTCACGCGCTCGGTCTGGTAACGCTGAACGCGCACCAGTTTCTCGTAGCTGGATTCCTGATTCTGGTGATGTGACAGCGGATGGAAGGCTTCGTCCACGCCAACATTGCTGAACACACGCATGCTCGCTTCCCTGATCATGCGCATCGAGGCCACGCGGGTCTGGTTGTTCTGGAAGGCAAGTGCCATCATTTCAAACTGGATATCGAGCAGTTCGCTGAAATCATCCGGCGGCCCAAGCGGTGCATCCGGCAAGTCGCTAAGTTCGCGCGCGCCATCTTCCAGCTTCTGGATGCGCACTTCTATTTCACGCACCGAATCCAGATAGTTGGTAACCAGTATGCGGTCGGCCGGATCCAGCTTGCGGTTGAGACTTTCAGTAGCTTCCATTACATAGTCCAGCAAGCTGCCGGAATGGCCGAGGACGGCAATGCGGTCTTCATAGTTGTCGCCCTGTCCGAACATCGTATAGAACACTTTGCGCGGGTTGCCTTCCAAAGGCAGCGGTTGTGAAGGCGTGCGATAGTTGATTGCGCCACCGGGCTCTCCGCACAGCTCAAGCGAAGACAGTGGTGTGCTCACGCCCAGTACGCGTGCCGCCAACTGGTCAGCGCTCATACCGCGGGTGCCGTTGGGTGCGCGATCGCGACTGTCGGGTGCCACACAGGACAACCAGGTTTCTTCAATGATGCCGTGCGGGTTGCTGCTCTCGCCACCCTTGTTACGCAGGCCACTGACAACAGTGACATAGTCGTTCAGGCTTTCCAGCGGTTTCAGGATGGGCGAATACTCGAACCCGGTACCGGTTTGCTGCGGCACCCAGTACTTCATCACTGCGCCGTGCGGAAAATACACATACGCCAGACGCGTATTCGGTGCGGCCGCAGTTTGCGCGAGCGCGGTGCTGGCCGGAATCATCGCATCCAGCAGCGGTAATGAAACTGCCGCGCCTGCGCCTTTGAGCAGAGTACGTCTCGAGAGGTGTTTTTTGCTGATAAACATGGTCAGAGTCCTGTAGGTCTGTTCACGTAAACTTTTTTTACAAGGAAGCCTGCTGCGGTGGTGCGGCTTCATCTTCCGAAGCTGATACCTGGTCGCGCATCAGGAATGCATTGCTGAGTACGATGTTGTACACCATCGCTTCGAAACGGTTGCCGTCTTCTGCCACGTCCCGCACGATCGCGCGCACGGCTGGCATGTCGCTGTAATTCACTTCACGCCCGAGCGCATAGGTCATCAGGTTTTCGGTCAGCGCGCGCATGAACATGTCGGAACGCGCAACCAATGCCTTGTTCAGATCCACCGGGCCAGAAATCGGGGTGCCGTCCGGCAACACACCACTGGCATCAATGGCAGTCAGCGTATCGGGATCGTAGGCGCGGAACTGGCCGACGGTGTCAAAATTCTCCAGTGCCAGGCCGAGCGGATCCATGACGCCATGACAGCCGTTACAGGTCGGGTTCTCACGATGCTGCTCAAGGCGGTCGCGTACCGTCTTGGCCGGTTGGCCAATGGCGTTCTCCGGAAACGCATCAACACCCGGAGGCGGGTCCGTGGGAGGAGTGCCCAGAATACGATCAAGGATCCACGCACCGCGCAGCACCGGTGCGGTGCGATTGGGGTTGGCAGTCAGCATCAGGATTGCGCCCTTGCCCAACAGGCCGTGTCTGACCGGATCTACCAGCGTCACTTTGCGGAAGTGACTGCCTTTGACGTTTTCAATGCCGTAATGCATTGCCAGCCGTTCGTTAAGGTAGGTGTAGTCGGCATCCAGCAGGCGGGTAACCGGCTGTTCGCTGCGCAGAATGCTGTCGATGAACAGGCCCAACTCTTCCTTGAACATCGGTCGCGGGTCCAGCGCACCGCTGGCATGGCGGAAGATGCCGCGATTGGGTGCAATCTCGTCCAGCTTGGACAGGTTCAGCCACTGTGAGGCAAAGTCATTCACCAGCGTAAGTGATTTGGGGTCGGCCAGCATGCGCTGCACCTGGGCCTTCAATACTTCCGGATCATTAAGCTTTTCTGCGTTCGCCAGAGTCAGCAGTTCTTCATCGGGCAAACTGCTCCAGAGGAAGAACGACAGGCGTGAAGCCAACTCAAAGTCGCTTATGGTGCGTGACTCCTGATCGAACAAACCTTCTTCCGCGCGGTAGATGAAATGCGGGCTCACCAGCACGGCACTCAGTGCATCGCGGACACCGCCTTCGAAATCATTGATCAGGCGGCTACGTTCATAGAACGCCACCAGCTGCCCGATTTCCTCGTCTGTTACCGGACGGCGGAATGCACGCGCCGAGATATTGGCGAGAATTTGTTCGGCACACACGGCTTCCTCAGCGATCTCGCGCGGGTAGCACACGAAAATTTTCTCACGGCTCGGTGTGTCGCTCATGCCGGTAACTTGTAGCGGCCCGCGCACTTGCAGCGCATGGACTGCATGCACGCGATCCTGTCCACCTTCCATCGCAGGGATGCGCACACGTTCGTCACTTTCAGCCATTGAGCGCTGCAGGAAGGTAACCGTCACGATGTGCTGGCCGGCAGTCGCATGGAAGCGGATGGCTTTCAGGCGATTGTTGATCTGGGCCACGGCATCGTCGAGGATCTGGTCGATCCATTTGTGGTCTTCCTCGCCACCGACTTCGGTGCGATAGAACTCTTTGCCGTCGAGCAAGGCGACCACTGTGTTCTTGAATTCCATGTTGGGCACTTCACGGGCCAGCGCCAGGTCACCGATGGACAGTTCATATTCGCCATCAGCATGGAAGGTGTGCTCGACACTCATGCCACCGCGCGTCCCAAAGGGCATGCCCTGGTTGTGACGCTGCTGGCTGCCGGTGCCATCAATACCGCGGGGCGGCAGCGAAATAATCATGTCGGCCACGTTGCCGTAGGTTTCCATGATCGGAATCGGGCGACGATCACCCACGGCATCGTGGGCGATGGTGCGGGCCGCGTTCAGGTATTGGTCGATAAAGGTGGGGCTGACTTGCAGGGCTGCGGCGTTGTTGTCGAAGCGGCCTTCCAGATCGTCCACAGGGAGCAACACATTGACGTTCACGTTCATTCCCAACAAATCGCGAATCGCGTAGCCATATTCCCGGCGGTTGAGACGCCGCAATGGAACGCGGCCGGCAGGAGCCACTTCAGCGGCTTCATCAATGGTGGTCTCCAGCCAGGAAACCAGTTGAGTTACTTCGGCGCTGTCCGGGCGGCTTTCCGCGCCGGGAGGCGGCATCTGGCCGCCACGCAATTTGCGGATGGCGGCTTCCCAGACTTTGGCGTCCTGGGGAATCTCGTCGGGGTTCAACAGATCCATCGCTACCTTGCCAGCCCAGTCTTCGCTGTTGTGGCATTCCATGCAGTAGGTCTCGATGGCTCCCCATTGAGTATGGGAATCCGGGGCGGCAGCGAAGCCGGAGACGGCATAGAGCCCCGCGCTGGCAGCGAGCATGGCAGCATGGATTCTTTGATGGATACTACGGGCCATCTTTACCCCCAAAATATTATTTTTTAGCTATAGAAACCGGGGCTGAGTATGCCTGCTGGCCGAATCTGAAGCCACAGAAACTATGCAAACAAAATGATTTCGCGGAGACGTTGCCGGCCCTGTTCAGGTGCGTACGGATCTGGGGCGTGGAAGCTCTGGATTCTGCTACGTTCCGTGAGTAGTTCTGGACGCCCACTCGGGTTGAACTTGTTGCTTGGGTTTAGTTGGGAGGGCCTGGCCGGGGATGGTTTTTTGCTCCGCCCTCCTGACGGTCGACTTCAGCGCTCAGTCTAACCCTTGCGGGGACGCAACCCCGCAAAGTGCGCCGCTCGCGGACGGGCTCCGCAAAAAGCCATCCCCGGCCCTCCCTATCAGGAATTGCTCGGGTTCCGGTGGGCGTCAGAGAGCGCGCGTGTTCATTCACCAGCGAAGAGTTTGGCTGTCGAACAATGCAAATTATATTTCGGAGGGATCTATCAAGTTTGATTTGGGATCACGGTCGCTTGTTATGTGTTTTCACTAAATTTTGGCCAACGGTTGTAACCTATCTCTGGGTTATTTGATTGAAACTGACGAATGAACTCCACTTCTTTTTCAGCAAGCTCAGAATCACTGCAATCTTCCGATTCCCATAATAATTCTTTTCTTACGGAATAATCGTTTCGAATTTCTTTGGGTAGCTTAAGAAAATCCTCATTTATAACTTCTATATTTGTTTCATCTGTGCCTCTTGTTTGCCTGACACATAACAGTTCACATAGAAGCCCCCCCGAACTTCTAAAATTTATTTAGCAGTTGGCCTGTTATTTTTTGAATGATTTTAGCTTACTCCACAAGTGTCGGTTTTTCCCATGATTCTCCGGGATGACTCAGTAGCTGACGCCCACGGGAACACGCGCAAATCCTGAGAGGGAGGGCCGGGGATGAAAGTTTGCGGGGCCCGTCCGCGAGCGGTGCACTTTGCCGGGTTGCGTCCCCGCAAGGGTTAGACTGAGCGCTGAAGTCGACCGCCAGGAGGGCGGAGCAAACTTACATCCCCGGCCAGGCCCTCCCATCTGAAGCCAAGCAACATGTAAAACCCGAGTGGGCGTCCAGAACTACACAGTGAAGCAAGCAGAATTTAAATGCGCTCCAACGCCTCCAACACAGTAGATTCAGTCAGAATCTGCGGCAGCACTTCAGCCGGCTTGGAGGCGTCAGCGGGGAACATCAGGTACAGCGGCACGCCACTGGTTTCGTAGCGTTTGAGCACGGCGGTAATTTCGGGGTCGTTGTTGGTCCAATCACCCTTCAAGTAGGTCACCCCCTTGACCGCCAATACCCTGATTACAGCCTCGGAACTCAGCGTCACACGCTCGTTCACCAGACAAGTGATGCACCAAGCTGCCGTCATGTTGACAAATACCGGCTTGCCCTCAGCACGGAGGGCCGCCAGTCGGGCTTCGCTGAACGCTTCGTAGTTCGCATCCTCCCCCGCTTCCACCGCTGCGGTGGTCGTTTCCAGAAACGGCGAACGCAGCACACTGACACTGGCCGCGAGGCAGACCAAAATCACGAGCGCACTAACATATCTCCAGAACCCTTTGCTGACATGCCTCTGCTGATACAGCCATGAAGCAAGCGCGAGCAGCACACATGAACCCACCACCAACGCCATGCCGTCAGGGCCGGTCTGCTGACCCAGCACCCACAGCAACCACACAACGGTGGCATACAGCGGGAATGCGAGAATCTGCTTGAAGGTCACCATCCAGGCGCCGGGCCTCGGCATGCGTTTGGCCAATGCAGGGATGAACGACAACAACAGGAACGGCAAGGCCATGCCGAAACCAAGCGCGAGAAACACGGTCAGCGCCACCGGCATCGTCTGCGTGAATGCAAACCCGAGCGCAGCACCCATGAACGGCGCCGTGCAGGGACTCGCCACAACACTGGCCAGTACACCCGTGAAGAAAGAACCGCTGTAACCTTCCTTCTCCTGCAGCGCGCCGCCAACGCCCATGATTGAAGTGCCAAATTCAACGACACCCGACAGTGACAAGCCCATGAGGAAAAACAGATACACCAGCGCGCCAACAAACCAGGGCTTCTGCAAGTGAAAGCCCCAACCGATTGCGGCACCGCCGGCCTGCAAAGTTAGCAACACGCCAGCCAGTGTAAGGAAGGCCAGTATCACGCCAGCCGCATAAGCCAGTCCGTGCAGACGCTGCTCACGGTGTGAAGCACCACTGTTGGCCGACAGGCTCAGCACTTTCAGCGACAGTACCGGAAAGACGCAGGGCATCAGATTGAGAATGACACCGCCCAGCATGGCAAACAGGAACACGGTGGCGAGCGCCATTTTACTGCCACTGCCACCGCCGGATGTGGTGCCATCAGTCGCGGCCAGCACGCCGCCAAGTGCTGCGGTGTTCACACCCGTGGGTTCGGCGTCCACTTGATAGGCAAGCTCAACACCATTGGCATCAGTGACCAGCAACAGCCCGCCCACGCGCTGAGGTGCTTCACGTTCCACGCGGCGGTGATACGCTTGACTCAGTTGCAAGCTCGATAGCTGGCGCGTGATGTTTTGCGGCGCGATGTAGTCGAATACGCGATGTTCGTCAGGGATGAAAGTAATGCTCTGGGCATTTTCAAAAATGTTTTCGGTGGCCTGTACCAGCAGTTCGATGTTGCCGCCGGTGATGGAGAACTGTGCATCGAGTGCAATGTCGCTGCGCGGCAGCGAAGCGCGCGTTGCGGCGAATCCGGCACTGGCGGTTTCATTGATTGGCGCTGGCGCGTCTTGCGCAACCGGCACATTCAGTGGCACCACCGCACCGGCGGGGATACAGATATCCTCGCATTCGAGCCATTTCACCTCAGCACTCGCGGAAAGGGTACTCGCGGCGAAATCTGCCGGCACGGTCAGCGGGATCAACAAAAAGATTTCGCCGGTGTAGCCAAAGTCGACGATGTCGCCGGGCAGATTGAAACGCTCGGGTGTGGGCCAGATGATGCTGCCTGCGGTGACCCCTTCAGGCAGAGTCCAGACAATTTCAGTCGGCTTGCCTGCATCGCCCGGATTGATCCAGTAAGTGTGCCAGCGTTCGCTATGATCAAGGCGTAGTGCAGTCCACAGCGTTACGCCGGGCACGGCATGAATTGTTTCAGGCAACAGTTCGGCATCGACGTGTTCGCCGTCCACAACCTGCGCATTCGCGGCAAGCGGCTGCAAGATCAAGCTGACCAGCAGGAGCAGCTTTAATGGGTTGATTGTCTTGCGCATTGTGAGTCTCCAAATCCTGTATATGCCCATGACCGCAAACCCGGGCTTAACTTTCGCGCCTTCGCCCGCCGGGCTACGGCGGCACGAGCCGCTGAACACGTTTACTCCACTACTTCCGGCTTGGTGTCGCGCAATATTGCCAGAATTGTGCTGCGCTGATCGGCGGACAGATGCGGATACTCCGGTGCATCAGGCGCACTTTCCAACACTGCCTTGATTCGGGTGAACAGGAATTTACGCACAGAATCAGGCAACCCCTTTATCGCGTCGGAATAAATCAGGAAGCTGAGCGGATAGCGGAAAGTCCGTGTTTGCAGATCGAACTCGCGCAAGCTGCGCCCCTGCATGTCCACCAGACCCTTCAGCTGAAAATTGGCTGCAAACTCCGAACTGCCGGTGACCGGCGCACCCAAGGACGCTTCGTGTGCCATGAACAGTGAATCGAGCAGCGGGCGTGTCAGCGTGTCCAGTGCAGCGACATCCAGTGCGCCCTGTGCGAGCTGCATGCGACTGGCATAATTCAATCTGGTAAGGCGATTCTGCACTTCCACCTGATGCTCAAGCACGAGCAGCGCAACAATGTCACTCGTGGGACGCAAATAGTTGGGGAGCGCAACGATGCTGTCGAGCGTCATCACGTTGGCGACACCAGCCAGCTCAGGATCGCGCAGCACGGAGGTATCGCGAATCACCAAATTACCCAATGTGCGCTGGCTTCCATGCATACCCGTCACATACCAGCCGCCCCAGCGTCGCTCGAGTGGCGTTGTGGTATCGGTCATTTCACTCAGCTCGTGCGACACCAGGTTGCCGTCGGGGCCTGCATACACCGAACTCAGCATGAAACGCGGCACGCCGCCACCGGTCATGGAATAACTATCGTGGCAACGCAGGCAGCGACTGGTTTGCTGCTCGAAGCGCTCCGGTGCTTCCGGATTTTGTTCGAAGTCGAAAAACACTGGACCGAGCGCCGGGTCCATGGCGCCGATTTCCAGCGTCGAGCTGCCCGGCACGTAACCCACGTACACCTCATCATTGAAAAACAGCGAACGTGGATTCTCCGCCGTGATGAAGCGCTGCTTCAGGCTCGTCTTCGAAAACACCAGCACTTGCGAGGCAGGATCGATATTGAGCGCAGCCAGCAGACTGTCGAGATAGCCGCGCCCAAGTGCATCGTGTTGCAAGGAGCCTGCATGTTGCTGCATTGCCAGCGTGAAGGCATCGGTCGTGGGCGTCTTGCCGTAACCGATTACCGGGTATTCCGTGTCGTAACGAAACTGCGCCGCTGCCGGAGCGGCGAGTACAGTCACAGCCAGGGAAAGGAGCACAGCCTCGGCAATTCTCCGGCTTTTTGTGGGGATAAACGTCAGCATGGAGCCATTATACTCAAGGCCTGCCGGAAGCCCGCACAGGACTATGGCGCAGGGGCTCTCGTGAGCAAGACTGGCGTCAACCAATACTGGCGGGCCGCCTGCCGTTTTCTTTCGAATATCGAAAATGCTAGACTGCGCCGCCTTTTGCAGGCCTCCCCCTAAAGCAGTAGAACACGAGGAACACCTTGCCATGACCCATTTGTCTGATATTGAAATTGCCCAAGCTGCCACGGCCCGACCCATTGCCGAAATTGGCGCAAAGCTCGGTATTCCCGGCGCTTCCTTGTTTGCGTACGGCCCCACCAAAGCCAAGATTGACTACGGCTTCATCCAGTCCCAACAGAAGAACAAGAACGGCAAACTGATCCTCGTTACCGCGATTTCCCCGACTCCTGCCGGTGAAGGCAAGACCACCACCACAGTCGGGCTCGGTGATGGCCTGAGTCGTATCGGCAAGAAAGCCGCAATCTGTCTGCGCGAACCAAGCCTCGGCCCCTGCTTCGGCGTGAAAGGCGGTGCGGCTGGCGGCGGCTACGCACAGGTCATCCCGATGGAAGACATCAACCTGCACTTTACCGGTGACTTCCACGCGATTACCTCTGCACATAACTTGCTGTCGGCGATGATCGACAACCACATGTACTGGGGCAACAGCCTCGACATCGACAGCCGCCGCATTGGCTGGCGCCGTGTAATGGACATGAATGACCGCTCGCTGCGCGACATTGCCATCGGCCTCGGTGGCCCCGGCAACGGTTTCACCCGCCAGACCGGTTTCGATATCACAGTAGCGTCCGAAGTCATGGCGATCTTCTGTCTGGCCACCGACTTGAAAGACCTGCAGCGCCGTCTGGCCAACATCGTGATCGGCCAGACCCGCGACAAGACGCCGATTACCGCCAAGCAGATCAATGCCGACGGCTCCATGACCGCCCTGCTCAAGGACGCCATCCTGCCCAACCTGGTACAGACGCTGGAAGGCACACCCGCCTTCATCCATGGCGGCCCGTTTGCCAACATTGCCCACGGCTGTAACTCCGTGATGGCCACCACCACCGCGCTGAAACTGGCCGACTACGTGGTAACCGAAGCCGGCTTCGGTGCCGACCTCGGCGCCGAGAAGTTCATGGACATCAAGTGCCGCAAAACCGGCCTCGCACCGTCAGCCGTTGTCATCGTCGCCACTGTGCGCGCACTGAAGATGCATGGCGGCGTGCCGAAAGATCAGTTGAAAGGGGAAAACCTGGAAGCGTTGAAGAAAGGTTTTGCCAACCTGGAACGGCACCTGCAGAACGTCGCCAAGTTCGGCGTACCTGCGGTTGTGGCAATCAACAAGTTCATTGCGGACACAGATGCAGAACACAAACTGCTGGCCGAACTTTGCGCCGGCGTTGGTGCCAAGGTCATTCTGTGCAACCACTGGGCAGAAGGCGGCAAAGGCACCGAGGCACTGGCACACGAAGTTGTCAGCATGTGTGAAAAGCCGAACACCTTCAAATTTCTCTACGACGACAAGACCACGCTGTGGGACAAGGTCAACACGATCGCGAAAGAAATCTACCGTGCGTCCGAAGTAACCGCCGATGCTGCAGTACGCAAGCAGTTCGATGAATACCAGGAGCGCTACGGCAATTTCCCGGTGTGCATGGCGAAGACCCAGTCCAGCTTCACCACCGATGCCACGAAGATGGGCGCGCCGATCAACCACACCGTGCACGTGCGCGAATTGCGGCTCTCAGCCGGTGCCGAGTTCGTGGTGGCAGTATGCGGTGAGATTATGATCATGCCGGGTCTGCCGAAAGTACCGTCGGCCGAAAAGATCTTCGTCAACGACAAGGGGCAGATCGAAGGTCTGTTCTGATCTGAACGAGAAGGCCTCTGTCACTCTTCAGCAGTGACAGAGGCTTTTGTCCTGGCGACATCCAGCTCTGCCTTCATTTGTTCCACCAGATACGTTTCTATCCCGAAGCTTTCCGCATTCAGTTGTTCGAGATAGGCCAGCGTGTCAGCGGCATCATCCAGACGTTCCAGAGCGATCTGGTATCTGATCAACTCTCTCAAAATAGTCACATAACCCGTGTACTCCTGCGCCTCCCGCAAGGCGATTACACCTTGCGCATATTGGCCCTTTTGCAGGGCATGAATGCCTGCAAAACGCTTGAGATACCCGTAATTCTCCGGATTCGCCTCAATACCAGGCTGGGCTAGTCCCGCATTTATCAGGTTATCGAGGTCTTCGTGAGTCACCGCGGTACATTTCTTCTGGCCAATAGCGGTCAACAAATTTTCCATACTATTTAAAGTGTAGACCGACACGGGGAAGGAACGGA